>JAZOQD010000001.1:0-17555 GCA_045655925.1 Acutalibacteraceae bacterium
AGGGGATTCAAGAAGGCTCTATTGCTCAGAAAACAGCCGCAGAATTGCTTAAAGCAGGATATAAGGGTAAATTCAAGTCTTATTGTGTAAATGGCTTTGTAAAGCAAGCGAGCGTTGAAAATCAGCGTAAAGCGTTTAATCTTGATACAGATTCAATAACTAAAATCATCAGAGAGGAACATTAACTTGGGTGAAAAACTAAGGCTCGATTCGGCAATTTTTGAAAAAGGTTTTTGTGATTCAAGGGAAAAGGCAAAAACTCTTATAATGGCCGGTGTTGTTTATGTTAATAACCAAAAAGCCGATAAATGCGGAATGACAATAAAACTTGATGACATAATTGAGGTTCGCAGTAATCCCTTAAAATATGTCAGCCGCGGTGGATTAAAGCTTGAAAAAGCGATGAATGAGTTTCCTATAAACTTGGAGGGTGCAATTTGCGCTGATATTGGCGCTTCAACAGGCGGATTTACTGACTGTATGCTCCAAAACGGCGCAAGCAAGGTTTATTCCATTGATGTTGGATATGGACAGCTAGCCTGGAAGCTAAGAACCGATAATAGAGTTGTAAACTTAGAGAGAACTAATTTCAGATATGTTTCTAAGGAACAGATTCCCGATGAGTTGGATTTTGCTTCGGTTGATGTTTCTTTTATTTCTTTATCCTTAATCGTTCCCGTTATGCATACCTTAATGAAAGATAATGCAAAAGCTGTTTGTCTGATAAAGCCTCAATTTGAGGCAGGGAAGGATAAGGTAGGAAAAAAGGGTGTTGTTCGCGATAAAAATGTTCATATAGAAGTTGTTGATAAAACGCTCGAACTTATGCTAAAAACAGGTTTTTCTGTTTTGGGGCTTACATATTCTCCCATTAAAGGCCCTGAGGGAAATATCGAATATCTTATTTTTATAGAAAAATCAAACAGCCCCGAGATTTTACCTCATTTTAGCGCCGAAAGCGTAGTCCTAAAATCGCACGAGGAGCTTGATAAAACCTCTAAGGAGGGCGAAAAATGAAGTTTTTAATAGTTTATAACGCTCTCAAGCCGGATGCTGATAAGATTTCTCTGCAATCTAAGGATATTTTAGAAAATTCAGGTGCAAAAAGCGATATTATCGAGTTTAACGATTTTATAAAATTTGAAAATTTAGAAGCATTACTTAATGATGTTAAGGCAGTTGTAGTTATCGGCGGCGACGGAACTATAATTAAGACCGCAAAGCTTGTTGCAATGTTTGATTTAGCAGTTTTAAGCATAAATGCAGGCAGAATCGGTTATCTTGCTGCTATTGAAAATACTCATCTTGAACTTTTAAAGCTTCTTATAAACGATGATTATAAAATCGAAAACAGAATGATGATTAAAGCAGAAAAATGGCAAAATGGCGATTTGATTGATACAGCTATTTGCTTTAACGATGCCGTCGTTTCTAAAGATGCTTTTTCATCTGTTGTTGATATCGATCTTAATCTTGATTCTGATACTGTTCATTACAGGGCAGACGGATTTATTGTTGCAACGCCCACAGGCTCAACGGCATATTCAATGTCGGCAGGAGGCCCTATTATTGACCCGACTTTAGAATGTATTGTTTTAACTCCTCTTTGTCCTTACACGCTTTTAAACCGTTCAATAGTTGTGAATACAAAAACCGATATTTCTTTTAATATTACCGAAAAAAATAAAGCTTCGCTTTTTGCTGACGGTCAGCGTGTGTTTGACTTAGATGAGAACTCTACTGTTAAAATCAAGGTTTGCGAAACCTTTGCAAAGTTTATAAAACCTCAGAACGCTTCGGTATATAAAGTATTATCCGAAAAAACAAGATTCCATTAACGGAGGATATAAAATGAAAAAGCAAAGACATAATAAAATCCTTGAAATTATCAATTCAAGGCCTATTGATACCCAGGAGGACCTCCAGCGAGAGCTTATAAACGCAGGGTTTGATGTTTCTCAAGCATCAATTTCCCGCGATATTAAGGAAATGAGAATCGTTAAAGTTTTAGATTCTAATGGCATTTATCGCTATGCTGTTACATCTGAAAACCGTAAGCGTCAGCTCAAAAATAACGATATCTTCAACCACTCTGTTATATCTGTAGCTTATTCAATGAATGATGTTGTTATTAAATGCCATAGCGGTTTAGCACAAGGTGCTTGCGCCGCGCTTGATACAATGGATTGCGAGAATGTTTTGGGAACCTTAGCCGGTGACGATACAATATTTGTTATAACTAAGTCAGAAAAAGACGCAGAAAATCTTTATAACTATCTTAGCGAAATTATAAAATAAAGGATTTATTTTCAATGCTTAAATCTTTAAAAATAGAAAATATTGCAGTTATTGAAAAATGTAATATTGATTTTAGTAACGGTTTTAATGTTTTAACAGGTGAAACAGGCGCAGGTAAATCTATAGTTATTGATTCTATTAACGCCGTTACCGGTCAGAGAACCTCTAAAGAACTTGTTAGAACAGGTGCTTCTAAAGCAACCGTTTCGGCTTATTTTGCTGATATTCCGCTTAAAGCTGCTCATTTACTTTCGGAATACGGGATATCTTATGAGGATGACGAGCTGTTTTTGCTTAGAACAATAAGTGCTGACGGAAAAAATGTATGCAAAATCAACGGAACTACTGTGCCGGTCGGTGTTTTAAGAGAGATTGGTGATAACCTTCTTAATATACACGGACAGCATGACAATCAGGCGCTTTTAAAATCCGAGAATCATTGTTATTTTCTTGATATGTTTGGCAATCACAATAAGGCGCTTAATGATTATTCCGATTGCTACAACTGCTTTAAAGCAGTTCGAAAGCGCCTTAAAACCTTAACTGCAGATTTAGAAGATAAATCTAATAAAATAGACCTATACAAATTCCAAAAGAATGAAATAGAAAAAGCAGATGTATCGGTAGGGGAGCTTGATTTATTATTAAAGAAAAGGGAAGTGCTAAGAAACTCTGAAAAGATAAAAGAAACCCTTTTTTCTGCTTATTCTTTTTTAGCCGGTGATGATGAAACTGCAGGTGCTGCATCATTGGTTGCTCAATCGGCTCAGAACGCGGCTTTAACCGCAAATTTATATAAAGATGTGGCTAAATCTGCCGAGCGCTTGGAGGCTGTTTCTGCTGACTTAATTGATATTTCCGATGAACTGAGAGCTGCTATTGATAATATTTCCTTTGACCCCGCGGAATTAGCCGAGCTTGAACAAAGAATTGACCTTATATTGACCCTACAGAAAAAATATGGCGGCAGCGAAGAAAAGGTTTTAGAATATTTTAATTTTGTTTCTAATGTATTAAACGATATTTCCGTTTCTGATGAGCTATTAAGCGAATTGGAAGCAGAATGTGAAAAATTAGAAGATGAGCTGATTTTAAAAGCTAAAGCCTTGTCCGATTTAAGAAAAAAGACGGGCGCTGATTTTTCAAAAAAGATTTGCGATGTTTTAAAATATCTTGAGATGCCCAATGTTGTTTTCAGCGTTAATTTTAATGAAGGAATTTATACTGTTAACGGCTGTGATGAGGTTGAATTCTATATTTCGGCTAATAAAGGAATCGAAGCAAAACCGCTTTCTAAAATTGCTTCAGGCGGCGAATTATCGAGAATTATGCTTGCTATAAAGAGCGTTTTATCGGTTAAATATGATGTTGATACACTTATTTTTGATGAAATTGATACAGGTATCAGCGGAATTGCGGCAGATAAGGTCGGAAGACAGATTAAAACATTATCTAATGACCGTCAGATTATCTGTGTAACACATTTGGCGCAGATAGCCGCGGCTGCAGATAATCATTTACTTATCAGTAAATCATCTGATTCAAGCGGAACATATACGAATGTTACTGTTATTAATAATGATGACAGAATAAAGGAAATCGCAAGAATAATGTCAGGCTCTAACATAACCGAGAACCTTTATCAGTCAGCAAAAGAAATGATTGAAAACCACTAATTATAAAAAACCGCAGAACCAAATAGATTCTGCGGTTTTTTATTTTATCTGTTAAGAAGCCTTGGATACTCGTCATCAAGAATAATTTTAACAAACTTAATTGAATAAAGGTCGCAAACAAGCAATGTTGCAGGCTCAACCGCTTGAATTATAATATAGCTTGCGCCAACCTCATGCAATATACCAACGCGCTCCTCAATATTATTTCCGACAAGAAAATCTGCTCTTATCCAGTTGCCGATAAATTGGCTTAAATATGCTGGTAAGAATGCAGTATTTGATATTGTTTCAGGAACAAAGGTCTGAGTTGATGAAGTCATTGCAGTAGAACCATTTGTGTTATTCATCATAGCGGTATCACTGTTCATAACCGATGAATTATTACTGTTCCACTTAGGCATTCTTTCGATATTTGCCATATTAGTTATAGTATTTTTGCAGGAATGATTCTTCATATATTCGCGCATATCAGTCATTTCACGGTTACCGTTCATATGAGAATTATCTGTCCAATAAACGTTTTGACCTTGATTTAGGCAACCACTTTGCATTGATGCAGGTTGGTAATCAGAGTTTGGATGATACATATTATTCATTTGTCCGTTTGTGCAGTTCATAAATATTCTCCATTTATTTTTATGTTGACCAATAAAGCTCGGTCGGTGCATAGAAGCAATGTTGATTTATCCTGGTCAGTAAAATTCCCGAACCGTTTCTTGGAAAATACTGTTCGCAATTAGGCGAGAACGGGTTATAATACCATAACGCATCGCCAACTGCGCTAAGAACATTTCCTGCAAGCGCCCAATCGGCAATCTCATAATGAATCGGCTCGGGAGACATATTATAGATATTCTGTGAGTTATATTGTCCGCGAATTTCGGTTCTTGCACAGTCAAATTGATACTGTTGAAATATAACATTTTGTATATCGCCTTGACCGGTTCTGAAATATTCGCCTCCGGGAACATGAACTCTATTCATAACAACGGTGGCAACAGCGCGCATCCCGGTATCGCCTTCGCCGCCGGCTTCACATTGAATGATTCTGGCAAGTAATTCTCTTGCTGAAAATGCCATAAACGCATCGCCAACCTATTTATTTTCTTATATATTATATGTTTGTTCGTGTTTTAAGTGAAAAAGCAGCCGTGGCAAAAGCCTACGACTGCTTTAAAATTATTTTTGTTTGAATTTAGATAATGGATTACTGTCAAAAGCATCCTCAACCTGAGTATTGGAAATATGTGTGTAAATCTGGGTTGTTCCTAAGTTTTCGTGTCCCAAAATATCTTTTAAGACTCTTATATCAACATTACCGTGCTGATACATTAAGGTTGCGGCGGTATGCCTTAATTTATGAACAGAATATCCTTGACCAGAAAGACCGGCCTTTTCTAAAGCAACATAAACAATATGTTGAACTGTTTTATTACTGATTCTTTTCTTTCTGCTACTTAAAAACAAAGCATTTTTATCAGCTGCGGCAACTCCGTCATTAGGTCGAACCGCCATATAAGTATTAACTGCCTCTTTACAGGCATCATTAAGGTAAACGATGCGTTCTTTATTACCTTTACCGGTAATTTTTAATGAACCATCAGGCTTAATATCGGTATAATTTAATGAACAAAGCTCGGATAAACGCATTCCACAGTTCAAAAATAGAGTAATAATGCAAAAATCACGCTCTTTATGCGGCCCATCAATAGCATTAAGCAAATCAAAACTCTCTGATAGAGATAAATGGTGGGGAAGGGACTTCTTTAATTTAGGCGAATCTAACTCAGCAGATGGGTCGGTTACTAACAGGTGAGCCTTATTAGTTAAATATTTGAAGAAAACACGTAATGCAGAGGTTTTTCTGGCTCTTGCGGCGGCGCCGTTCTGACGCTCATTTTTACAATATACTATAAATGAGTATAAATCAGTAATTGTGACTGTGCGTAACAATTCAATATCAACGTCATTTGTTAAAATTTTATCAAATTCTGTATTTTGGTCAACCAAACCACGCTGAAGCTTAAGATATTTAAAAAACATCGTAAGGTCTAGATAATATTGTTCAACCGTAAGGGAAGATTTTCCTTTAATAGTTTCGTTATAAACCAGAAAATCTCTTAACACCGGCGAAATACTGTTTAATAAATTTCTATCCATAAAAACTCCTTAAATTATAAAAAATATAAGATTTAATGAATTTTATTAAATTATAGAATAAAACTCATCGAATAGCAAGTTTTAAAATGAACAAAGTATTGAGCGAAAAAAACTGAGAGAATCCTAGGGCAAATTATTTTTGAAAAAATTTTTATCAAAGGTGATTTTTAAAAATTTTAAACAAATATAAGATAAACAAATAAATGAATTAATGAGAAACAAAAAAATAATTTTCTGATATATTTTATATATAAATATATGTAAAGAACTTTAAAATAGCTAATAGCAGCTAAGAGCAAAACTGCTCAAAAGCCGAAAAAACCTATATATTAGCCAAAATCCTTATATTAAGCAGCAAAACTCCTACCCTTAATTATACAAAACATTCATTTTGTATAATTGTATCATAATTTTTTCAGGAATGCAAGTATTAGTTTAATTTTCTCTTCCCTTTGAAAATGCATATAAAAACAGCAAAACCGCGGCCGAAATAATCGACTGCGGTTTTTAATTATAATTCTTCTATCTCGTTTAACCAAAGCTTTGCAGAGGCATCACTCGGCATATGCCAATCAGCTCTTGGCGACAATCCGATTGAACCGATTTTCACTCCATCCGGTAAGCAGTCTCTTTTAAACTGCTGAGTGAAAAATCTTCTGTAAAATACTTTAAGCCAATTTTTTAATATTTCCTTGGAAAACTCGCCTTCAAAAGCTTTTTCAGCTAAGAATAATATCTTCTTTGGCTCAAAGCCATAGCGCAGAATATGATAAAGGAAGAAATCATGCAGGATATAAGGTCCAACAATATCTTCTGTAACCTGTGCTATATCCCCTGCTTTATCAGGCGGAAGCAATTCAGGGCTAATGGGAGTATCAAGTATATCAAGTAAAACCTCATTACTTTCAGGGAAAATATTGTTTTTAATAATTCCCTCAATAACGTGCTTTAAAAGCGTTTTAGGAATATCAGAATTAACACCATACATACTCATATGGTCGCCATTATATGTGCACCAACCGAGCGCTAATTCGCTTAAATCTCCCGTTCCAACAACAAAACCACCGATTTCGCCTGCAAAATCCATCAAAACCTGAGTTCTTTCTCTTGCCTGGCTATTCTCATAGGTTACATCGAGAACATTTATATCATGACCGATATCCTCAAAATGTTTAATACAAGAATCCTTAATATCAATGCATTTAAAGGATAGCCCTAATGAATTTATAAGGCTTTTTGAATTATTATAAGTTCTGCCTGATGTTCCGAAGCAAGGCATTGTTATACCGTAAACATCGGTAAGAGGTCGACCGAGGGATTGCATTGTTTTAGCCGCAACTAGCAAGGCTAATGTTGAATCCAAACCGCCCGAAACACCAACAACAAGCTTATTTCCCGTAACCTGAACTCTTCTTCTTAGGCCTGCAACCTGCATATTAAAGATATTGAGCACGCGGTTGTTTCTGGTAGCCTCATCCATAGGGATAAACGGTGTTTTAGAAACATTTAATAGCTCGCCGTCAGAGCTCAAATCGCCGTCAAAATCAATATTAACAATTCTTGCCGGTTCATAATCTGAGTAGATTTGTCTTGCGTCTTTGAAAGTTTTATTATTTAAGCGGTCTTGACGGATAGTATCAAGGTCAATGTCAGCGCTTAAAACATAATCATTATCAATAAACGCGTTATTTTCTGTAAGAATTTCACCTGATTTTGCAATAATTGAATGGCCTGCAAAAACAACATCTGAGGTTGACTCATTGGAACCTGCAGAACTCATTAAAAATGCTGTAAAACAGCGTTTAGAGAGGTTTTTAGAGATGCTCCTGCGATATTCACGTCTAGCAACTGTTTCACCCTCTGCCGAGAGATTAACTATAATCTCTGCGCCATCTAACGCAAGGAAGGTTGAAGGTGGCAAAACTGAGAACGAGTCATCCCCTATTTCAACAGCAAATTTAAAATAGTTGGCAACATTAAACACTAAATCTCTGCCAACAGGAACAATATAATCACCTAAATTTTTGATTCCTAAATCATTTATAGAAATCTCAAAAACCTTTAAATCTTCCGAAGAAGAAAACCATCTTTTTTCCATTGAAGAACTATTGTTCGGCAAAACGGTTTTGGGCACAATTCCACATAATATGCCGCAAGCTGCAACCGCAGCGCAATTATAAAGCTCGCCATCAATTCTAAGAGGAAGACCAACAACTATTACTGCTTTATACTTAGAGCTTAATTCAATAATTTTGCAAAGTCCTTCAGTTGACTTATCCAAAAGCGCGCTTTGGAAAAACAAATCTCCACAGGTATATCCGGTTAAAGCAAGCTCAGGCAAAGCAACAAGCTTAGAACCGTTATCGGTTGCCTCTTTAATCTTGGCTTCAATAGATATTAAGTTTTCGTTTACATCAGCAACAGTAACCGGTGGAACCGCAGAGCTGACTCTTAAAAAATTAAACATAATATCACACCTTTCGATTTATTACTTTAACCTGAAGGCCCTCTAAAACGTCGAGAACCTTATTGTTTAATTCTTTATTAAAGCTATCAGTAAGTGATGCATCAAGAATTATCTCAGCGTTAGGATAAATTGACTGCAAAACAACCGCATTACTAACTACACAAATATTAGAAACAAGACCAACTAGCTCTATTTTTTCTGCATTTTCGGGTAAATCTTTGCCTTCAATAATCGGATTTAAACCAAAAGAAGCTTTTTTAATCATAACGGCATCTACTTGGGCTAATGCCAAAGAAGTTTCGCCATAAACCTGCCAACCGTCACTGTTTTCTATACAGTGGCTAACCGGCAACGCTCTTCCCTCTCTTGTTTCGAGGTAGTTTTCTTTATGGGTATCCATTGTATAAAAAACTTTGCCTTTGCCATATTCTAAAATCTTGGCAGCAATTTTATTATCCAATTTTTCGGCGCCGGAAAAACCTAAAGCGCCATCAACAAAATCATTCTGATAATCAATAACAAACAAATAATTCATAAATCTGCAGCTTTCTTTGATTTCCCTTATTTTAACACCATATTGTAAAAAAGTAAAGTATTGTTATTATTAAGAAAACCCCGCTCTAACGAACGGGGTTTTATGGTGCCGGAAGCGGGGGTCGAACCCGCACGGTATCGCTACCACTGGATTTTGAGTCCAGCACGTCTGCCAATTCCATCATTCCGGCGGAACAGTTGATATTATAATACAAGTTTTAGATAAATTCAAGAGGTTTTCTAAATAAAATAATAAAAACCTCAGAATAATCTGAGGTTTTTAAAATATTTAAAACTAAAATATTACTCTGCAAAACCGGATTCAACAAGCTGAATCAAACCGTCAACAGCAAGTTGCTCATCGCTGCCATCAGCAATAATGCGGATACCGGTGCCGCCAACAATACCAAGCGAAAGAACACCGAGAAGGCTCTTAGCGTTAACTCTGCGCTCCTCTTTCTCTACCCAAATAGAAGAATTGAACTCGTTAGCCTTCTGAATAAAGAAGGTAGCGGGGCGAGCATGAAGACCAACCTGATTCTGAACAACAACATCTTTTACATACATAATATTTTACTCCTTAAAACTAAAATTAAATAGAAATTTCAGTAAGACTCTTATTAACACAACGCTATTATACCACATTATAGAAAAGAGTCAACGAATTTGTGATATAGAAAAGAAAAGTTCTCGCAAATGGACAAATTAAGAAAAATTAAAAAGAACTGATTTGTTGAAAATTGACACAAATTATCAAATATTCTTAAAAATATATGGAAATAATATATGTTTACTTTAACAAATCGGGTCGCTTTTGACGAGTTACCTCAATCGACATTTGTTTGCGCCACTTTGCTATTTCGGCATGGTTGCCCGATAAAAGCACTTTCGGGACTTCCCTATCATGCCAGATTTCAGGCCTTGTATATTGAGGATACTCCAAAAGACCATCAAAATGGCTCTCCTCAGTGAAGCAGATGTCATCTGATAAAACGCCTTTAATCATTCTGCAAACTGCATCTGTGACCGTTAAAGCGGGCAATTCGCCGCCTGTTAGAACATAATCACCAACAGAAATTTCTTCATCAACGATTTCTTCTAAAACGCGCTCATCAACGCCCTCGTAATGACCGCAAAGCAGAACAATATGTTCCATTTTGCTCAAGCGAACAGCATCACTCTGTTTAAAGGTTTTCCCTTTTGGTGACATATATACAAGATGCGGTTTTTCCCCATCAAAAAGACTTTTAAAGCAGTTATAAATCGGTTCTGCCTGCATAACCATTCCCATTCCGCCGCCATATGGTGCATCATCAACGCGGTTATGCTTATTTCCTGCAAAGTCGCGGATATTATGGCAGTTAACACTAACAAGCCCTGCTTTTCTTGCTCTGCCGATTATGCTTTCGGATAAAACTGCTTCGCACATTTCAGGGAAAAGTGTCATAATATCAATCTTCATCATCGAACATTCCTTTGATTACGGATATCTTAACATATCTTTCTTCAATGTTAACTTCTTTTACAAATTCAGGAACATTTGGTATTAAATATTCATTGCCGTTAAATAAAATATGCCAAACATCATTAGCACCGGTTTGGGAAACATCAGTTATTTTGCCCAATTCTTCATTAGTTTCAACATTAAAAACCGAGCAACCAATAATATCACTGATAAAATAACGGCCTTTTTCGAGCTTTACATCTGCCCTATCTATGTAAATAATCTTATTTCTATAGCTTTCTGCTGCCTCAATCGAATCAACGTTCTTAGCCTTAAGAATGCAAACATTACCATGATTCTTTATAGAAATAACATTAAGTTTTTCGTTACCTTGCTTGTCCAGATAAAAGGTCTTGAATTTCAATAAAAATGAATCATCACTCCAAGGTTGAACTCGCATATCACCGCGAACGCCATGGGTTCCGACTATTTTTCCTGCTTCTAAAAATTTTTCGAGCATAATAACCTCCGAAATTTTAAGCAAAATTCCTCTCAAAACAAAATGTTATGAGAGGAATTTTGGTTTCTGCTAACTAAAGAACTATTCAATCTCAACAGAGATTTTTCCGCCATCACGGTTAGCAGCGCGCATAACTACGCGAATAGCTTTGGCAATTCTGCCTTGTTTTCCGATTACGCGGCCCATATCGCATTCAGCAACATGAAGATGATATACAGTTACACCCTCTTCATTAGGCTCATCAACGGTAACCGAAATATTTTCCGGCTCAGAAACAAGACCGGAAACGATAGTAACAAGCAAGTCTGTCATATTTTTTCTCCTAAATGACTATTAGATAATGTCATTCTTCTTAAGAAGGTCTCTTACGGTATCAGTAAGCTGAGCACCGTTTGCAATCCATTTCTTTGCTTTATCAGCATCAATGCTAACAGTTGCGGGCTCGGTCATAGGATTGTAGGTTCCAATCTGCTCGATGAAACGACCGTCTCTCGGAGATCTTGAATCAGCAACAACTACGCGATAGAAAGGAGCTTTTTTTGCGCCTAAGCGGCAAAGTCTGATTTTAACCATTATTTTCACCTCCAAAAAAATTTATATGATTATTGTTTGTCAAAACGCTAAAAGCGCTCTAACAATATCAAAATGGGAAATTTCCCGGGAAACCGGGCGGCATCCCGCGCATCATTTTGCGCTTTTTGCCGTTATTATTCATAGCCTTGAACATCTTTTTCATCTGTTCATATTGCTTGAGTAATCTGTTTATTGCTTCAACGGGTTGACCACAGCCTGCAGCAATTCTGCGCTTTCGGGAAGCATTTAAAATTTCGGGCTTAGCGCGTTCCTTTTTAGTCATCGAGGTTATAATTGCCTCAATTTTTTGGAACTGCTTATCATCTATATCAACATCCTTTAGTTGCCTTTCAGCACCCGGAATCATAGCCATAAGCTGCTTTATATTACCCATTTTTTTAATGCTTTGGAACTGCTCAAGCAAATCATCAAGGTCAAATTTGTTTTGCTCAAGCTTTTTGGCAGTTTCAAGCGCTTTAGCTTCATCAATCTGAGCCTCAGCCTTCTCAATAAGCGATAAAACATCGCCCATACCAAGAATTCTCGATGCCATTCTATCGGGATGAAACTCTTCAAGCTCATCGATTTTCTCACCTGTGCCGATATATTTAATCGGTTTGCCGGTTACAGCTTTAACAGAAAGTGCAGCACCGCCTGTTGTATCACCGTCAAGCTTAGTTAAAATAACACCAGTTATTTCTAAGGTTTCATTAAATGTTTTAGCAATATTAACTGCATCCTGACCAACCATAGAGTCAACAACAAGGAGGATTTCGTTAACATCAACCGCTTTTGTTATTCTTTTGAGCTCATCCATAAGCTCTGTATCAATATGCAGACGACCTGCGGTATCAAGAATAATAAAATCGTTACCGTAATCTCTTGCGTGCTTAACAGCTTTTTCAGCAATTTTTTCAGGCTTCTCAGTTCCCATCTGGAAGACCGGAACATTGATTTTTCCGCCTAAAACCTTTAACTGTTCAATTGCTGCAGGTCTATAAATATCGCAAGCAACAAGCATTGGCCTATGGCCTTTTGATTTTAAAAGGTTAGCAAGCTTTGCGCTATGGGTTGTTTTACCTGAACCTTGAAGACCGCACATTAAAATAACGGTTGGAATTTTAGAGGCAGTATTTATTCTTGTTATTCCGCCGCCCATAAGCTCGGTCAACTCATCACGAACAATTTTAATAATCGTCTGTGCAGGGGTTAAAGACTCAAAAACCTTTGCGCCGATGCTTTTTTCGGTAACAGAATTGGTGAATTCCTTGGCAACTTTATAGTTAACATCCGATTCTAAAAGCGCTAAGCGAACCTCTCGCATAACCTCTTTTAAATCATTTTCATTAAGCTTTCCTCTTGAACGAAGCTTCTTAAAAACTGAATTCAATTTATCGGACAAACCTTGAAATGCCAAGACACTCACCTCTTTTACATATTGTTTATTTCGTTCTTTAGTTTTTCTAAATCATCATTACTGCCTGATTTTTCAAAATGCGTTAAAGCATCTTTAATAGCGGTTGCTTTTTTAACAAAGCCTAAAGCATTTTCAAAACCTTGAAGCTTATCAACTGCTCTTTTTATCGCATCTCTGACGCCCTGTCTTGTTATATCCTCGTCAAAGGAAATTTCTGCCAAAGATAAATCATCGCAATAATAATATTCAACTAATCTACGTTGCTTTTCCGGCAATAATTCACCATAGTAATCAAGCAACAAAACAACATTTAAATCCTTAGCCATAATGCACCACCTGTAAAGTGATTTTCATTACACCTTGAGCATTATAACACCCATAACAGCATCTGTCAAGTCTTTTTCTTTACAGATATGACTTTTTCTTGACATAAAAGTTAATAAAGAGTTATACTTTAATAAAATAATTATGTTTGGGGATTAAATTATGAAAAGAAGGATAATATCCTTTTTATTGTTTATAGCTATAATATTTTCGTTTTCAGGCTGCACTGCGACCGATTTTACACTTTATTTCGGCATTGATACTATACCCGAAAACCTTGACCCTCAAAAAGCCGAAAGCTACAGCGAGCTAATAACGGTTAAAAACTGCTTCAGAGGTCTTTTACGCCTTGATGAAAACAATATTCCGGTTTTAGACCTTGCAGAAAGCTATGATATTTCAACAGATGAAAAAACTTATACTTTCAAGCTGAAAGAGTCTTATTGGAGCAATGGTAAAAAGTTAACTTCTAGGGATTTTCATTTCGCAATAAATAGAGCAACCCAACCGCTAACCGAAACACCAACTCCCGAAATTTTCTATTCAATAATCGGAGCTAAAGAAAGGCTTTTTGGCAACCAAAACGCTATTTTAGGTGTAAATTCTGATAATGAAGATACTTTAATTATCACATTGATTGAACCAGATGATTCATTTTTGAATAAAATTTGTTCCCCTGCTTTTATGCCCTGTAGCGAATCTTTTTTTAATTCAAGCGGCGGAAAATACGGACTTGGAACTAAATACTTATTAACTAACGGCGACTATAAAATTTCAGCTTGGTCTGAAAATAATATCAGATTAAAGCTTGTGGCTGAGCCTAAAAACAGTGCAGCCGCAAAAACCGTTGTTCTCAGCACAAGCACGCAGGATAAAGGCACCATCGAGCGAATTTGCGATAATGATATCGGAATGACCGTTAATACCTATGACGATTATACCAAAGTAAATAGAAATGATTATACTGTTGATGTTTTATATAGAATTAACTACTCTATAGTTTTTAACAAAAACACTGCCGTTGGTCAAAACAGACTTCTTACAAATGCTTTAGCGCAATCGATTGACATTAACGCGCTTGACGATATGCTAAATGACCGTTATATCTTATCTAACGGCGTTTTCTCCACTCAGGCTATAATTTCATCAATACTAACTGAGAACAGCTCTGAAAGTAATATTTTAAGCAACTATTCGGCTGAACAATCGAGAGCCAATTACTTAGAAGCAGTTAAAAATCTACCCGGCAAAAAGATGCCGACTTTAAATATTCTCACTATTGATGACCCGCAGATTAAGTCAATACTTGCGAACGTTATTTCAAAATGGGAGAGTAATCTCGGTATTTTTGTTAACATTAAAACGGTTAAAAATGAATCAGCACTTATGCAAACAATGAAGTCAGGCGATTATACTGTTGCTTTCTGCCCTATTGGAAATAATATTGATGAATCTATTAACTTATTTAAAAATGGAAACTCACTTGATGCCGCTAACGAAACGATTTATAATATAATTGACCAATATAATTTATCAAACGATTTTAATACAAAATTAAGTTGTTTTAAACAAATTACAAACATCTTAAATAGCGATTCAAGTTTAATTCCGATTATCAGCGTTCCAACTGCTTATATTTGGTATAATGAATATTCGGGTGTTTCATTCAATAAGACTGATAATACCATTTACTTTATTGATATTTACAGAAACTGACAATAATATAAGGCTCCTTTCTCCTTAAAATAAGGTTGAAAGGAGTTTTATTTATGTTTAAAAGACCGCCTAAAGAGTATCCGATTAAAAAAGAGCCTATTGATACTGTTGACACAATTTATTGCGATGATACAATTCCTTACAAGGCGGAGGATGTTCTTCCATATGCTTCTCCTCTGCCCAAATACAGAAGAGAACCCGAACCGCCTATTATATGAAAGAAAAGCCGAGGGTAACCTCGGCTTTAAATTTTAATATTCTGCATTATTAACTGTTCTTGGATATGGAATAACATCACGGATGTTTGAAACGCCGGTTAAATACATAACAATTCTTTCAAAACCGAGGCCGAAACCCGCATGCTTTGTTCCGCCAAACTTGCGAAGATTTATATACCACCAGTAATCTTGCTCGTTTAAACCTAACTCTTTCATTCTCAAAAGCAAAACATCTAAACGCTCCTCACGTTGACTTCCGCCGATAATTTCACCAACTCCCGGCACTAAAAGGTCCATTGCGGCAACGGTTTTACCATCATCATTAAGGCGCATATAGAAAGATTTTATTTCTTTTGGATAATCGATAACAAAAACCGGCTTTTTAAAGATTTTCTCGGTTAAATATCTCTCGTGTTCAGTCTGTAAATCAGAGCCCCATTCAATAGGATACTGGAAGCTTTCGCCAGAATTTTTAAGCAGTTCGATGGCTTCAGTATAAGTCACCTTTGTATAATCCGAATTAGCAAGAGAATTGAGTCTTTCTAATAAAGAATTATCAACAAACTGATTGAAAAATTCTAATTCTTTAGGACATTTGTTAAGAATATATTTTAGGATATATTTTATCATATCCCAAGCCAATTCCATATTATCGTTAAGATCAGCAAAGGCAATTTCAGGTTCAATCATCCAAAACTCTGCGGCATGGCGAGCAGTATTTGAATTTTCGGCTCTAAAGGTGGGCCCAAAGGTATAAATGTTACCGAATGCCATTGCATAGGTTTCGCCCTCGAGCTGACCCGAAACAGTCAAATTAGCGCTTTTGGAGAAGAAATCCTTAGACCAATCAATGCTACCGTTCTCTAAAAGCGGAGGATTTTCAAAATCCAAGGTTGTAACTCGGAACATTTCCCCTGCACCCTCGCAGTCAGACCCCGTAATTAACGGAGTATGAACATACACGAAGCCTCGTTCATTAAAGAATTTATGAATAGCAAATGCAACCTCACTTCTTACTCTGAAAACTGCTGAAAAAAGATTGGTTCTCGGTCTTAAATAGGCCTGTTCGCGCAAAAATTCAACGGAATGACGCTTTTTCTGCAAAGGATAATCAGGAGTTGACTCACCTTCAACAGTTATAGATACAGCTTTAATTTCAAATGGCTGCTTATTCTCAGGTGTTAAAACAACAACACCTTTAACAATTATTGCAGAGCCAACATTAAGCTTTGCAATTTCATCATAATTATCTAAATTTTCGCGTTCAAAAACAACCTGAACGCCTTTAAAACAGCTTCCGTCATTAAGGTCAATAAAACCAAAGGCTTTAGAATCTCTGATTGACCTTGCCCAACCGCAAACTGCTATCTCATTGTCAGTAAATTCATTGGGATTTTTATAAATTTCGCTAATTAAAACTCTTTTCATTTAACGTCTGCCTTTATAAAATATTCTTATAAAAATTTAACATAATTATATATAAAAGTCAAACTAAAAAGAAAAGACCTCCGAATGATTCGGAGGTCTTATTTTCAATTACTTTAAAGCAGCCTTTGCTTTTTCAGCAAGAGCCTTAAATGCAGCAGCATCTTCAACAGCGAGCTCTGCGAGCATCTTACGGTTGAGGTCAATACCTGCCTTTTTGAGACCATTCATAAATGTTGAATAGTTCATACCGTTAATCTTTGCAGCAGCAGAAATTCTGGTGATCCAAAGACGACGGAAATCTCTTTTCTTAAGTCTACGTCCGATATAAGCATAGTTGCCGGACTTCATAACTGCTTCTTTAGCAGTTTTAAAGAGCTTAGATTTTGCGCCAAAATAACCTTTGGCAAGCTTTAATACTTTCTTTCTTCTTTTGCGTGTTGTAACAGCGCCTTTAATACGTGCCATATGAGCAACCTCCGTTAAAATTTAAGTTTCGTTCCTTATTTGTAAGGAATCATCTTTTTTACCTTTGCAACATTGGTTGCATCGGCAACTACAGTCTTGCGAAGATTTCTCTTACGCTTTGTTGTCTTCTTGTTGAGAATGTGTGACTTAAATGCGTGGGCACGTTTAACCTTGCCGAGTTTGGTAAGCTTGAAACGCTTTTTTGCACCACTATGTGTTTTCATCTTAGGCATTGAATATTCCTCCTTGAGAATTTTTAAACTATTTAACAGGTTTCGGGGCTAAGAACATAAACATATTACGGCCTTCCATTTT
>JAZOQD010000002.1:0-7104 GCA_045655925.1 Acutalibacteraceae bacterium
CTCTTTCGGGGATACCATTAGCAACGCAACCGATACAAGAAACCGAGCCATCAGGATTCTTTTCACCATGAACAAAGGCTTGGCGTTCTTTTTGCATAACATCATGCTTTTTCTTAGACATTGCTCTTCTGACAATATCCGCTCTGCCTAAAGAGTATCCCGCTAGCGTTCGGAAAATTTGCATAACCTGTTCCTGATAAACAATGCAGCCATAGGTAACCTCTAATATTGGTCTTAAAAGCTCGGTTGGATACTTGATTTTATCAACATTATGGCGGTTTTTAATATATTGGGGAATTGAATCCATAGGACCCGGTCTATAAAGCGAAATAATCGCAATAAGGTCCTCAATTTTTTCAGGCTTAAAGGACTGCAGAACACTCCTCATACCGCCTGATTCAAACTGAAACACACCATCGGTTAAGCCTTTGGACATCATTCGCATGGTATCCCTATCGTTCATAGGAATATTCTCAATAGAAAACTCCGGTTCAAGCTTTCTTATCATCTTAACAGTATCGTCAATAACGGTAAGATTGCGAAGCCCCAAAAAATCCATTTTCAAAAGGCCTAATTCCTCTAAAGTGGTCATAGTATATTGAGTGACTGCCGAGCCGTCATTAGTAGCCAACGGAACATACTGGCTTACAGGCTTATCGGTTATAACAACGCCTGCAGCATGGGTTGAAGCATGACGCGGCATTCCCTCAACCTTTCTCGACATATCAATCAGTTTTTTAATCGAAGGCTCTGCCAAATATTCAGCCTTCAATTCAGGCGAACGCTCTAAAGCTGCATCAATTGTGATTTTCAAATCCTGCGGGATAAGCTTAGCAATTCTATCACAAACTGAATAAGGCAAATCAAGCGCTCTTCCAACATCTCTTACGGCCGCTCTCGCCGCCATTGTTCCGAAGGTTACAATCTGCGCAACATGGTCAGCGCCATATTTAGAAATTACATAATCAATAACCTCTTGTCTGCGCGATTGACAAAAATCAATATCAAAGTCAGGCATTGAAACTCTTTCAGGATTTAAAAAGCGTTCAAAAATAAGGTTGTATTTCAAAGGGTCAATTCCCGTAATTCCAATGCAATATGCAACTAAGCTTCCTGCACCCGAGCCTCTTCCCGGGCCTACGGGGATATCCTTTGATTTTGCATATCTAACAAAATCCGAAACTATTAAAAAATAGTCAACGTATCCCATTCTGTTTATAGTTGAAAGTTCATATTCAAGGCGTTCTTTTACCGCGTCGCTTAAACTTAAACCATAAATTTTTTCTGCACCCGAAAAACTAAGTTCTCTTAAGTATTCATAATGGTCCTTATCCCCAATATCAAAAAACGGCAGCTTTGTGTGACCGAATTCAAACTCAAAGTTGCACTTTTCGGCAATTAAAACAGTATTTTTAATAGCTTCCTCGGGGAAAAGCTCTGCCATTTCATCGCCCGATTTTAAATAAAATTCCTCGGTTGGAAATTCGAGACCTGTTTCCTCGTTAACAGTATGAGCAGTTCCAATACAGATAAGAATCTTCTGCATTTCGGCATCCTGCTTTTTAACATAATGGACATCGTTTGTTGCAACAATCGGAATATTAGTTTCTTTAGATAGACGTAGCAACTGCGGAACAACCCTATCATCCTCAGGCATATTATGATTCTGCAGTTCCAGATAATAATTACCCTCTTTGAATATCGCGTTATATTTTAAAGCAACTGCTTTTGCGTGGTCATAATCCCCTGCTAATAATGCCTTAGGAACCTCACCCGCAAGGCAAGCAGAAAGCGCGATTAACCCCTCGCTATGTTTAAGCAACAAGTCTTCATCAATTCTTGGTTTTGAATAAAATCCTTCGGTCCAGGCTTTAGAAACAAGCGCGGTTAAATTCTTATATCCTATTTCATTTTTGCAAAGCAAAACTAAGTGATGATAAGAGCTATCATACTCCTTGATTTTATCAAATCTCGTTCTCGGAGCAACATAAACCTCACAACCGATAATGGGCTTGATTCCCTCAGCTTTTGCAGCTTTATAAAAATCAACTGCGCCAAACATAACACCGTGGTCAGTAATGGCAACTGCCGATTGTCCCAATTCTTTAGCGGCGGCGATAAGCTCTTTTATTCTGCATGCGCCGTCAAGCAAGCTATATTCAGTATGAAGGTGCAGATGGACAAAATCGGTCATTTATGTCACTCCTTTCTTTAGTATTTTCCGCTTAATTTCATTTCATCAGCAAAAGCGATAATTCTTTGCAATCTATGATTCATTCCCGAGCGAGAAATTCTGCCGCTTAAAAGCTCACAAAGCACCGATAACGATGCATCGGGGTTATCTTTTCTTAAAACGGCGACCTCATAAAGCTCGTCCGGCAAAAGATTAAGCAGTCTTTTTTTTGATAAATATTCAACCGCTTCATTTTGCTTAACCGCCGCATTGACGGTTTTAGTTATATTTGCGGTCTCGAAATTATTTTTACGATTTATGGAGTTTCGCATATCGCGGACAACCTTAACCTCCATAAGTTCAAGACTATATTGCGGTGCACCGATACCGCTTAAAATCTCCTCAATAGCGGTGCTGTCATTATAATAAAGCGCGGTAACACTCTTTCTTTGAGCACTCTTAGGCTTATATCCGCAAAGCTCAAAGAATGCAGAGGATGCAAAGGCCAAAACCGAGTCCTTTACCGCAAATTCAATATGATAATCTTTTTCGGGGTTATTCATACTGCCGCAAGCTAAAAATGCGCCTCTCAAAAACGCCCATCTGCAGCAGCTTCTTTTAACGAATTTAGGGTTGAATATCCAATCAGCCTCGCCCGAATCATAATAGTTTATTATTTTGTTTCTATCCGCCTCGCCGGGAACTTTAACGATATAATCAGGGTTTTTACCGCTACCCTCTGATAAAACCGTATGAGCGTCAAAACAAAGCCTTATAAGCGATATATAAAGCTCTGCAACCTCTTTTGATTTGGTTCTGATACTAATATCAGACCTACAAAAAGACCGGCTGAAAAGCAACAGGCCGTAAACTTCGGCAATCCTGCAACAGCCGGTTGGTTTTATCTTGCAAAGTTCCGCTTTGAGCTTCTTAGAGAAAGAAAGCTTTTCCATAATTACTCCTTAGTAATATCGCGGTGATTTATAACAGCTTTATAGCCGTTTTGCTTGATATGCTCATAAATCTGCTCGGCAAAAACAACCGAACGATGCTTACCGCCTGTGCAGCCAATGGCAATAACAAGCTGACTCTTACCCTCGTTGCGATAAAGCGGCAAAGAATAATCAATTAAATCAAAGATGCGGTTTTTAAGTTCCTTTGCCTCTTCGGGTTCTAAAACAAAGTCTTTGACCTCGCTATCCAGCCCCGTTAAAGCCTTAAGTTCGGGAACATAGAAAGGGTTTTTAAGGCAACGAACATCATAAACAATATCCGCCTCCGGAACGGGACCGTATTTAAAGCCGAATGACATACATTGAACAGTCATTCCATCATTTATATCTCCTAAAAACAAAGAGGAAATTCTCTGCTTAGTATTCGAGGTGGAATAATTGGTGGTATCAATTATGTAATCCGCCATATCCTTAAGCGGCTTTAATATTCTTCTTTCCTTGGCGATTGCTTCGGCAAGGCTATCCTTAGAGCCTTTAGAAAGCGGATGACGGCGCCTTGTTTCCTTATATCTTGTTACAAGCTTTTCATCGGTTGAATCGAGGAATAAAATTTTATAAGGACAACCGGAATCCTGCAGCTGTTTTAAAGCAGGAATAACATCGCTGAACATTCTTCCGCCTCTTATATCGGTAACGATAGCCATTTTACCCAAATCGGAGTGACCACGCATCGATAACTCGGCAACCGGCTTTATAAGCGATGGAGGCATATTGTCAATACAGTAAAAGCCTATATCCTCTAACGCATTTGCAACAATAGATTTTCCCGCACCGGACATACCGGTAACAATAAGCAGTTCCATAATTACCTACCTTTGAAAATTACTTCAGGCTCAAGTAAAACACCTTTCTCAGTCAAAACCTTTTCTTTGACCGATTCAATAAGCTTTAAAACATCGCTGCAAGAGGCATTGCCCTTATTTATAACAAAGCCTGCATGTTTTTTACTAACCTCGGCATCGCCAACCGAAAAGCCTTTAAGACCGCATTCTTCAATCAAGGCGCCTGCATAATAGCCCACAGGACGCTTAAAGGTGCTGCCTGCGCTTGGAAATTCAAGCGGTTGTTTAGTTCTTCTTCGCTCTAAAAAGTCATTCATTTTAGCTTCGATTTCGCTTTGGTTATCATTAGTCAGCTTAAATGTTGCGCTTATAATTATTTCATCATTTTGTTTAAAAATGCTTGTTCTGTATCCCAATTCCAACTGATTGGCAGTTCGTTCTATGATTTTTCCATCGCGCGTTACGCTCTTGCAGGAAACGATGATTTGAACAATTTCCCCACCGTAAGCGCCTGCATTCATATAAACTGCGCCGCCAACAGTTCCGGGAATACCGAATGCAAATTCAGCATTTGACAGCGAATTTTGCTTTAAAATCTGACACATTTTAGAGAGCTTTAGCCCTGAGTATGCAGTAAAAGTATTTCCGTCAACTATAAAGCGGTCATCGCAGATATAAAGCACCGCACCCTCTATACCGCTATCCGATATAAGCAAATTACTGCCACCACCGATAACTGTTATAGGAACGCTGTTTTTATTTAAAATATTCAATAATTCGGGGAGCTTATCGCAGTTATTAACTTTGATAAACGCATCGGCAGGTCCACCTATGCGAAAGGTTGTATGACGGGCCATTGGCTCATCAAAAGTAATTTGAAAGCCTAAATTTTGAACCTCTGATACCCATTTTTCCTGCTTCATTTTATCCCCTCCTTAAAAGTTATTTTGAAAGAATTATCTATAAATATTACCCAAGAATGCTGCACCGATAATACCTGCATCATTGCCAAGTTCAGCAGATTTTATTATGGTCTGCTTCTCGACATTCTTAGAATATCTTTCACGCTGGACATATTCTCTTATTGGCGCAACAAGGGTCTCGCCCTCTTTTGAAATTCCGCCACCGATGCAAAGAGCATCGGGTTGGAAAATATTGATAATGTTAGTAAGACCGCAAGCAACATAGTCGCAATACTCTTTGACTACCTGCTTCGCTACTTCATCGCCCATACGAATAGCGTCAAATGAGGTTTTACCGCTTACCTTTTCAATATCGCCGCCTACTAAGGACCACATGAGGCTATCCTTATTTTTCTGCATAGCGGCCTTGGTTTGACGGATTAAAGCAGTTGCCGAAGCATAAGATTCCCAACAACCGTTTCTACCGCAACCACAGGTTTCGCCGTCTTTAACAATAACAATATGGCCAAGCTCTCCGCCTGCAGAGTTTGAGCCTGAAAGAATTTTACCGTTTAATATAACTCCGCCGCCAACACCTGTTCCAAGTGTTATAGCGATAAAATCATCAGCTCCTTTTCCTGCACCTGCAAGCTGTTCGCCATAAGCCGCGGCATTAGCATCATTTTCTAAGAAAACTCTGCGGCCAAATCTTTCCTCTAATAAAGCGCCTAAGTTAGTATTTTTAAAATCGAGGTTACAGGAATAGCAAACCATACCGGTTTTAGGGTTGACTATACCCGGTGTTCCAACACCAACCTCTCTGATATCATCCAAAGAAAGACCTGCATTTTTAACCGCTAATATACCTGCCTCAAAAACGGCATCTGCAATCTCAGCCTCAGGTCTTGGTAAATTGGTTTTAACCTTACCTGTTGCCAATATCTTATAATTCTCATCAACAACTGCGGCGGCAATATTAGTTCCGCCCAAATCAACGCCTAAATAATACATAATAAACTCCTAACTTTTAAAAGAAAATATCCTTATCTTCTTCCTTGGCTTCTCCGACATCGTCAACCATACCCAATCTTTTCAAAAGCTCCTGAGCAGCATTATAACCCATCTTCTTCTGACGGTTGTTCATAGCGGCAACCTCAATAATAACCGCAAGGTTACGACCGGGTTTAACAGGAATGGTAACAGAAGGAACCTTGTTTTCCAAAATTTCGGTTGTCTGCTCCTCTAAGCCCATTCTATCATAAACCTTGTCTGCCTTCCATTGCTCGAGATTGATAACCAAATCAATTTTAGAGGTTAAATTAACGGCACCAATACCGAAAATTCTGCGAGCATTTATAATCCCTATTCCGCGAAGCTCGATAAAATGCCTTATATTCTCGGGGGCAGAGCCAACGAGCGACCTTGAAGAAACTTTTCTGATTTCAACCGCATCATCGGCAATAAGTCTATGACCGCGTTTAACCAACTCAATAGCGGTTTCACTCTTACCAACTCCACTCTCGCCCACAATAAGCAAGCCCTCGCCATAAACCTCAACTAAAACACCGTGCCTTGTGACGCGTGGTGCCAACTCAACGTTTAAAAAGGAAATCAACGAAGCCATAAAAGCAGAGGTTGCATCAGAGGTTCTGAGTAACGGAACCTCGTTAGCTTCTGCCGCGGCCTTCATAACATCGGTAACAGGCAAATCTCTTGAGATTATAACGGTTGCAGGTTTTTTATTAAAAAACTCATTAACCCTTTTCTCATATTCGGCAGGGCCAAACTCGTTAAGATAGCCCTCCTCGCTTTTGCCTATTACCTGAATTCTTGCATTATCAAAATACTCATAAAAACCGCAAAGCTGAAGACCCGGACGATTTACTTCAACACTCGAAATATATATACCGTCAGCACCTTGCGGCAGATAAACGGTTTCAAGATGGAAATTTTTGATGATTTTCGCCAAAGAAACTGAAAATGGTGAACTCATAGTTTTATCATTCCCCTTTTTGATTTGAACATAAATTTTCATAATACATTATACTATAACTATAATTATTTTTAAAGAGAAAATTTCTTCATTTATCAAAATAAAGTAATTTTTTAATATTATCTTGAAATCGGTTTTAAAAAATAATATAATCTAACAGTAAAAACTTTGATTTTGGAGTAAAAAATATGAAACTAGGTATCGTTGGATTACCTAATGTTGGTAAGTCTACACTTTTTAA
>JAZOQD010000003.1:0-6685 GCA_045655925.1 Acutalibacteraceae bacterium
ATCCTTGCCTTATAGGTGAACCAGGTGTTGGAAAAACCGCTATTGCTGAAGGGTTAGCAATTAAAATTGCCGAGAAAAATGCTCCTGCAAAGCTGCTTGATAAATCTGTCCTGCTGCTTGATATGACTGCTTTGGTTGCAGGAACTCAATTCAGAGGGCAGTTTGAAAGTAGAATAAAGGGCCTTATTGATGAGGTTACTGCTGAAGGAAATATTATCCTCTTTATTGATGAGGTTCATAATCTTGTAGGTGCAGGCGATTCGGAAGGTTCGATGAGCGCAGGTAATATTTTAAAGCCTGCGTTATCTCGCGGCGCGATTCAGGTAATCGGCGCAACAACCTTTAAGGAATATAGAAAATATATTGAAAAGGATGCCGCTTTAGAGCGACGTTTCCAGCCTGTAACGGTTGAGGAGCCCTCAATTGATGATTCTGTAAAAATGCTTATGGGCATTCGTCCGTATTATGAGAATTTCCATGGCGTTAAAGTGACCGATGATATTGTTTTGGGCGCGGTTAGACTTTCTGAGCGCTATATCAGTGACCGCTTTTTGCCTGATAAAGCGATTGACCTGCTTGATGAGGCTTGCGCCTGCGCTTGTCTTAGAAATAAGGCGGTTGACGATTTATTCTTGGCTAAGCGCAAGGTTAACGATATTGAGGGCAAATTATCAGAGCTTGAGGCAGAGGTTGAAAACCTTGATTATGAAAAAATTGCCAATTTAAAGTTTGAACTTAATAAGAATAATGAACTTGTAAAATCGGCCGAACAAAAGGTTAAGGATAACTTTGTTACCAATGATGATTTGGCAAGAGTTATTGAACTTTGGACAGGTATTCCTGCGGTTAAGGTTAAGCAAAACGACCTTGAAAGACTTTCTAAACTGGAGGAAAATATCAAAAAGAAAATAATAGGGCAGGATGAGGCAGTAGAGGCTGTGGTCTTAGGAGTTCGCCGCTCGAGCGTTCAGATTTCGGGGCATAGAAAGCCTGCGTCATTTATCTTTGTTGGACCTACCGGTGTAGGTAAAACCGAGCTTGTTAAGGTTTTAGCCTCCGAACTTTTCAATACACCTGATTCACTTATCCGCCTTGATATGTCCGAATATATGGAAAAGCACGCTGTTTCAAAGCTGATTGGTGCGCCTCCGGGATATGTTGGCTATGATGAGGCAGGTCAGTTGACCGAAAAGGTCAGAAGAAAGCCTTATTCTGTGATTCTTTTTGATGAAATCGAGAAGGCTCATCCCGATATTATGCACATTCTGTTGCAGATACTCGATGACGGCAGAATTACCGATTCTGGCGGAAGAACGGTCAATTTTGAAAATACTGTTATTGTAATGACCTCCAATGCAGGTAGTGATAATAACGGAACCTTCTTAGGCTTCTCAAGAACCGAAGCAGAGGCTTCAAAAGAAAAGGCGATGAAATCCCTTAAAAGCTTCTTAAGACCTGAATTTTTGGGCAGAGTTGATGATATAATTGCATTCAGTCCTCTAAGTGAGGATTCGCTCAGTAAAATTGCGGCATTAACACTTGATAACTTAAAGCCGATGCTTAGTGAAAAGGGGATTGACTTTGAGTATTCTGAAGATGTTTGCAAATATTTCGCT
Source organism: Acutalibacteraceae bacterium (assembly GCA_045655925.1). Lineage (GTDB taxonomy): Bacteria > Bacillota > Clostridia > Oscillospirales > Acutalibacteraceae > UMGS172. The sequence continues at coordinate 1,617 of JAZOQD010000003.1, forward strand.
ACAAAGTGTGATGGTGCAAGCGGAGCGAGAGAAATAAGAAAACTTGTCAGAAAAAATGTTGAGGATAAAATCATTTCAATTATGATTGATAACCCTCTAAAAACATTCACAAAGTTCTCAGTTTCGCTTGATACTGAGCCCAAAATTTCTTACGAAAATTTATAATTTTGTCTTGACTAACGGCGCTTTATATGTTAAGATATACTGCGTCGCAAGATGCGGGTGTAGTTCAATGGTAGAATTCCAGCCTTCCAAGCTGGTTACGTGGGTTCGATTCCCATCACCCGCTCCAAAATGCCCGGCCGTTGACAACAGTCTTCGGTTTTTGGGCGTTTTTTATGCAAATCAATAGTTTGCGCTGGTAGCTCAGCTGGATAGAGCAACTGCCTTCTAAGCAGTAGGTCAGGGGTTCGAGTCCCTTCCAGCGCGCCAAAAACAAAGCAGAGAGTTTTTCCTCTGCTTTGTTTTTTTGTTTTAAATTGAAGGGACTCGAACAAGGAGGGAGCGAAGCGGAAGAAAACAGTCCGGTGGACTGTTTTTGCCGACGTGGCAACGAGCCGATTATTCGGCGAGGCGATAGGTGCGATAGCACCGGGACAAAGTCCCTTCCAGCGCGCCAAAAACAAAGCAGAGGAAAATTCCTCTGCTTTGTTTTTTTTGTTTTAAATTGAAGGGACTCGAACAAATTATGTTTTAGTAAAAAGCGAAAAGTGAAGAGTGAAAAAGTAAAACCCACCCAATGTTAAACTAACATTGGGTGGGTTTTTGGTGGAGATGGCGGGAGTCGAACCCGCGTCCAAAAGCTCATTCCTGCAACTTTCTACATGCTTAGTTTATCGTTTTACATTCCCTTGCAGTAACGCTGATAAACAAGCTTTACTGTTTGGTATCTCCTCGCCGTGACAGATGCGGAGAAATTCTCTGTTCACGTTCACCGCTAATTGACGCCCTTCCAAAGCCGCGGTATTCTCTGGTCGGACGGCAGCTTAATTAAGCTGCAAAAGCAACTGTATTATTGTCAGTTATTTTAAAAAGTTCGGTTTTCAAAGCGTTGCCGTAACGCTGCATGCTTATCACAGTTCAAAACCCCTGTCGAATCCTTTACATCCCCATATTAACCGCTCTAAAGGAGCGGGAATAGGTTAAATATTAAATAGACTCTTAAGCCACTTTCTTGAATACTCGGGCCAAACACTTATATATTCACAGGTTGGGTCTTTAGCATCGGGAACAACACCGTATTTTCCGGTTGTCAATCCGTGTCTGCCACCGGGGAATATATGTAATTCAAAGGGAATTTTAGCCTCATTGAGTCCTGCGGCATACTTAAGGGTATTAATCGGGTCAACCGCAGTATCACCCGAGGTGGTCCAAATAAATGTCGGCGGAGTAATCTCACTATTTATATGCTTATCAACCGAAAATTTATCCAGTTCCTCTTTTGTAAGCTCATCCTTGCCTGTGAGGGCCTTAAATGAGCCCTTATGAGTCGGCATATCGGCAGAAATAACGGGGTAGCAGAGAACTGCCGCTTGGACCGCTTTGGGTTCAGGAATAATTGCTGTTATTTCAGGGAAATTCCTCATAGTGCAATAGCTTGCGGCCAAATGACCGCCTGCAGAAAAGCCTAAAATCGCGTTTTTCTCGGGGTCACCGTTAAACTCTTCGGCGTTATTTATAATATAATCTAAAGCGCAGGCAATCTCTAAAATTTGTTGTGGAAAAGTATAAGGCTTAACCGAATAACGCAGAACAAAGGCGTTAAATCCTAAGGTTAAATACTCAAAGGCAACATTTTCGGCTTCGCCCTCCCAAGTCATCTCGTATCCTCCGCCGGGGCAAACGAGCATAGAGGGTCTTTTTTTAAGTTTACCAACAACATTAGGAACTAAAATTTCTAAGGTTGGGTCTGCACCGTTGTTATCAAGAACAGGGTAGATATCCTTTAAATGAATAACATCATATTTCATTTTATTTGTTCCTTTCTTTGAGTTCTCTTTCAATGGTTCTTTCTGCGCTACGCTTTGCCATATCATCGCGTTTATCATAAAGCTTTTTGCCGCGGCAAACGCCGAGCTGAACCTTAACGAGCGAACCCTTAAAATAGAGCGATAAGGGAATAAGAGTCAAGCCTTGCTGCTTTATGACGCCGATAAGACGGTTGATTTCTGATTTATGAAGCAGAAGCTTTCTTTCTCTTGTTGGTTGGCGGTTGAAGATATTGCCTTTTTCATATGGGCTTACATGCATACCTTTAACAAAAACCTCGCCCTTTTCAATATCACACCAGGCATCTTTCAAATTGACGCCGCCGAGCCGTATTGACTTAACCTCGGTGCCGCAAAGCTCGATGCCGCATTCCATACTCTCAATAACGAAATAGTCATGGAAGGCTTTTTTGTTTTGCGCGATGGTTTTAGTGCTTTCGCTCATCAATGACCATCTCCTTTCTTGAGTAATTGAAATTATATCACTAAAGAAAATATCGGTCAAGTAAATTTATATTAACTTTAGCCATTGGCTTTGATTGAGTTTAATTTTTGCCTTAAAAGGTCGGTTAAAATAAGCATCGGCGCAGATATAAAGCACCAGATTACAAAATAAAGTAAACTGATTTGTCCTAAAAAATTAAAGGGCAGAGGAGTATAATCCCAAACTTCCATTTTTAAAACCATATTAAAAACATAACCAAACAGTAACTCAATCACAGTTATAAATGCGCCGCCTGCAAGACATCGGTAGATGAACCGCAAGGGCTTCAAATACTTTTGAATGAGTGCTAAAAAGCAAAGAGAAATTCCGCCTGCCAGTGACATACTCGGATGCGTATATCCGCGCCAAATAACCTCTAAAAGTCCGTAGCCTAAGGCACCGATTAAAAAGAGTATGCCGTAAAATTTAAGATTAAATTTTAAATTCTCCATAATTTTTCTCCTTTTGTTTTAAAAATTAGAAAAATATTTCCTAATATGTATATATAATCTCTTGAAAAGGAGTGTTAAAAATGCTAAAATATATTGAATAATTATATCTAAAGGGCGGTGATATTATGGGTTATAAAAAGTGGGTTTTCCCTAATGTTGATAAACAGTTGGTTTCAGAACTTGCAGATGATTGCGGTTTAGACCCGCTTGTAGTCTTTATTGCATGCTCAAGAGGAATGTTTGATGCTTATGAAATTGAGCAATTTATTTCGAAAGAGCCCGAATATTCTGACCCTTATGATTATTCAGGAATCAGCGAAGCGGTTGAGAGAATAAACATCGCAATTGAAAGTGATGAAAAGGTTCTTATTTTTGGTGATTATGATTGTGATGGAGTTACCGCCACCGCAATTCTTGTCAAATATCTTAAATCGCGCGGACTTAATGTTTCTTATAAAATTCCTCATCGCTTAGATGATGGCTACGGAATTTCCTGTGAGGCTATTAAAGAAGCAGTAGATGATGGTGTTACCCTTATTATTACCGTTGATAACGGAATAAATGCAATAAAAGAGGCAGAATTTGCCTTGGAGCAGGGTATTGATTTAATTGTTACCGACCACCATATTCCGTTGGGTGAGTTGCCGAATGCAGTTGCGGTTATTGACCCTCATCTTGATGAGGGCGACGACTATCTGTTCTGCGATTTTTGCGGCGCAGGTGTTGCGTTTAAGCTTATAAATGCTCTTGATAACAGAAATCCTGAGGAAATAATATACGAGTATGCCGATTTGGTGGCACTTGGCACAATTGCTGATGTTGTTCCCTTAATCAGAGAAAACAGAGAGATTGTTTCCTTAGGTATTGAACTTATTAACCGCCGCAGAAACTACGGAATTAAAGCTTTGATGCAGGTGTGTGGCTCTAAGTTTGCAACATCTAATAGTATTGGATTCACATTGTCGCCGCGAATCAATGCAGCCGGCAGAATGTCAACTGCGGGTATTGCGGTTAAGCTTTTGTTATCCGAATCGATGGAGGATGCGGAGTATTATGCCTCCTTGCTTGACCGCCTTAATAACGAGCGTCAGGAAACAGAGCAAAGAATTTTTGAAGAAGCAATTAAAGAAATTGAGGATAAAAAGCTTTATTCCGATAAGGTTTTGGTTGTTTCTAAACCCGGCTGGCATAAGGGTGTTATCGGTATTGTTGCTTCGAAAATTGCTGAAAGATATATGAAGCCAACAATTGTAATATCTGAAGACGGGGAGTTATCCTGCGGCTCAGGAAGAAGCTTTGGTTCTTTTTCATTATTTGATGCAATAAATTCTTGCGCGCATATTCTTAAAAAATTTGGCGGTCATGAGCTTGCTGCAGGTGTTACTCTCGCTGCTGAAGATATTGATGAGTTCAGAACCGAAATAAATAAGTTTTCGAGCAGTAATGAGTTAGAATTTGCAAAATTGAATATTGACTGCCGTATAAAGCCGAGAGCCTTTACCGTTGATGCTGTTAAGGCTTTGAAGGCTTTTGAACCCTATGGTGCTAATAATCCTGCTCCGCTTTTTGCAGTTACAGAGTGCAAGATTCTTGATATAAATTCCCTTTCAAACGGCAAGCATATTCGCTTAAAGCTTAAAAAAGAGGAATCTGTATTTTATGCTGTTTTGTTTGCGGTTTCTAAAGAAGATTTTTCTTATTCGGTCGGCGATGTTATTGATGTGGCGGTTGCGCTCGATATTAACACCTACAATAACACTGAATCAGTTTCGATTATTGTGAAAGCCGTCCGGAAGAGCGGAGTTGACTATGAAGCATACGAAAACGAGCTTGTAATGCTTGATAAATTAGATAACGGTTCTCTTAATTGCAGTAATATTTCTGCAATTTATCCAAGTAGAGATGAAATCGCTGTTGTTTTCAGATTTTTAAAAGCCAATCCTGATAAAACTGCTGACTTTATAGAGAACGCGCTTTTAAACCAACTTAGCATTGGTAAAATAAAGGTTTCACTTAATGCCTTGTGTGAACTGGGTATAATTAGTTTTAAAAATTATAAATATTATTTGAATGAATTTAACGGAAAGGCAGACCTTATGTCTGCACCGGTTCTTGTTAAACTTAACTCTTTAGTAAAGGAGGGTG
>JAZOQD010000004.1:0-4037 GCA_045655925.1 Acutalibacteraceae bacterium
CTTTAAGGGCATTAACCCTGATGAGTGTGTAGCACTTGGTGCTGCTTTGCAGGGTGGTGTTCTCGGCGGCGATGTTAAGGGTCTTCTCCTTCTCGATGTTACTCCTCTCTCTCTTGGCATTGAAACAATGGGCGGAGTTTGCACCAAGGTTATTGACCGCAACACCACCATTCCTACTAAGAAGAGTCAGATTTTCTCTACCGCAGCTGACGGTCAGACCTCTGTTGAGGTTCATGTTCTCCAGGGCGAAAGAGAGTTTGCAAGAGATAATAAGACTCTTGGTGTATTCCATCTTGACGGTATTGCTCCTGCACCGCGTGGTATCCCGCAGATTGAAGTTTCGTTTGATATTGATGCAAACGGTATCGTAAATGTTTCTGCCAAAGACCTTGGCACCGGCAAAGAGCAGTCTATCACTATTACTTCCTCAACCAATATGTCTAAGGACGATATTGACAAGGCAGTTAAAGAGGCTGAACAGTATGCCGCTGAAGATAAAAAGCGTCGCGAAGAGGCTGATTTACGCAACAATGCTGACCAGCTTATTTACACCTCTGAAAAGACTGTTGCTGACTTCGGCGATAAGTTGACCGAGGAAGAAAAGAACGATATTACCAATGCCGCTAACGAGCTTAAAGAGGCTTTGAAGGGCACCGATATCGAGGCTATCAAAGCAAAACAGGATGAGCTTCAGAAGAAGGTTTATGCTGTATCTGAGAAGGTTTATAAGGCCGCTCAGGAGGCTGCAAATGCTGCAAATGCTAACGGTGCAGATGCAGGTGCTGCCGCTGACCAGGGCAATGTATATGATGCAGATTATACCGACGTCGATGACACAAAGAAATAAGTAAAAGTTAATACGGGTGCTGAAAAGCACCCGTATATACATATTTTTGGCACTGAGGAGTGTTAGCACTTGGCAGATAAAAAAGACTATTATGAAGTGCTTGGCATTGATAGAAGCGCCGGTGAGGATGAGATAAAAAAAGCCTATCGCAAGATGGCTAAAAAGTATCATCCTGACTTAAATCCCGGCGATAAAGAGGCAGAAAAGCACTTTAAAGAGGCGGCAGAGGCCTATGAGGTTTTGTCTGACGCTGATAAAAAAGCCAGATATGATCAGTTCGGCCATGCAGGAGTTGACCCTAACTTTGGCGCAGGCGGCGGAGCAGGCGGCTTTGGCGGCTTCGGAGATTTTGGTGATTTGGGCGATATCTTCGGCAGCTTCTTTGGTGGCGGATTCGGCGGCTCAAGAAGAGCTGACCCCAATGCTCCAAGAAGAGGTCAGGACACCTCGGCTTCGGTTATACTTAGCTTTGAAGAGGCGGCAAAGGGCTGCGTTAAGAAAATCAAGGTAACTAGAATTGAAAATTGTGCAGACTGCGGCGGGTGCAGTGCGGCTAAGGGCTCATCGCCTAAAACCTGCCCGATTTGTCATGGAGCTGGTTATGTTAATGTAACACAGAGAACACCGTTTGGCGCAATGCAGACCTCGCGTCCTTGCGATAACTGTCACGGAAGCGGTAAAATTATTGATAATCCCTGCAAAACCTGCAACGGCAAGGGCAGAGTTCGCAGAACGACCGAAAAGGAAATCAATATTCCTGCCGGTGTTGATGACGGACAGTATATCAATCTTCGCGGCGGCGGAGATATGGGCGTTAACGGAGGGCCTGCGGGCGATCTTCGCATCAATATTTCAATCCGTCCGCATCCTATTTTTGTTCGCGACCAGTTCGATGTTTACTGCGAGGTTCCTGTTAGCTTTACTCAGGCGGCTTTGGGCGGAGATATAACCGTTCCAACGCTTGATGGCAAGGTTAAATTCACTATCCATGAGGGAACTCAGCCGGGGGATGAGTTTAAACTAAGAGGAAAGGGTATTCAACGCCTTAATTATTCGGGCCGCGGAGACCAGTATGTTAAAATAGTGGTAGAAGTTCCGCGCAATCTTTCAAAATCGCAGAAAGAAATGCTGGAAAAATTCGAACAAAGTGTTTCTGACGATAACTATAAAGAGCGCAAAGGCTTTTTAAATAAGCTGAAAGAGTTTTTCAGAGATTAAAAAAACGCTGTGCATTACGCACAGCGTTTTTTGTTTTACAGCATTTCAAATGGGTCGTCCAAAGCCTGCTCGGTTGGAATAAGCTTAACATTAAAAGTAAATTCGTTTTCGTTAAAACGGTATTTTTCTTTTAACATAGGACCGCAGGAGGCGGAGCCGACACCACTCATCTTATAGTCAACCGAGAAAACGGTTTTATCTTTATTAGGCAACTCGAAGCCATGAGGCGCGGCCGCTATTTCCTTGCTTGAATAGGGGATAGCTGAAAACTCGAACGGCTCGTTTTCACCTATAGCAACAAGACCTAAGCCCTCTTGATTATGAACATAAGCCCAATATGAATTATAATGATGTCCCGATTCTTGAGGCTTAACATAGTTTGTCCATTCGTTATCAACCCTGGTTGAGAATTTGCCCATAAATGCGGCGTGGTTTCTGTCACAATAACTGTCAGACGGGCCCATTCCAAAGTAGTCCAACAAGCCGAATTCTCTGGGCATTTCGATAGTTAAACCAAACCTTGGCAAATAGGGAATATATTTACCGACATCCTGGAATAAGTCTTCCATATTTTCAGGCTTATACTGCCTAAAGGTAAGACCTTTGCCTAATTTTGCATTTGTATGAAGGTCAATATGCCCGTCCGCAAAAACGGTCCATTCTGCCGTTGCTTCAATATGTGGGAACATAGTGGGTGCTGACATATTGAATTTTGAAATTATAACAACGTAACCCGCATATTCTTCTACCGTGGTTGACTGCTCATAAACTGAGGAATTGGCAAGTAAAGCGTCATTCCAGTTCTTTTTAGGGTCATTATCAATAGGCGCTCTAAAAATATTGAAGGTCATTGGCTTTTTAAGCAGTTCTTTGTTAGAAACCTCAATAGAGCTGAAGCCGCAGGAGGATTTATCATAAATGCATATAAATCTGTCTGAATAAATGTTAATAGTTTTATTGGTTTCCTCGGCAGTTATAGTGCCAAACGGCATCTTGTCATTAACATAGATTTCGGTAGGTAGCTCGAATTGCTCAAAACCAACAATTTCTCCGTCAGGGATATGCTCGTTGCCGTAGGAACGGAAGGTTATTCTAAGATAGCATTTTCCGTCGCTGGGTAGGTGATAACCAAGCGAAACGGTTTCGGTTTTTCTTGGCGGTAATGCGAGTGTGCCAATAGAACCTGATGCTACTGAAATACCGTTTCTTGTAAGTTCCCAAGATCCCTCAAGGCGCGACATATAGCTGAAATCGTAGCCGTTTGTAATATCAAAAATACCGTTAACAAGGTCTATAGGAGTAACCTTAAAGGGCTTCATAATGCTCTTTAACTCCTTAAGACCGGGTAATGCTCGAACGTCGGGAGAAACAAGCCCGTCGATACAGAAATTGCCGTCATGATAAGCTTCGCCAAAATCTCCGCCGTAAAGGAAGCGTGGCTTGCCGTTTTCGGTTTTGCCGTCATATAGTCCGTGGCTGAACCATTCCCAGACAAAGCCGCCCATAAATCTGTCATCGTTATAGATAATATCCCAGTAATCTTTAATATCGCCGGGACCGTTACCCATAGCATGAGAATATTCGCAAAGTAATAACGGTTTGTTTATGTTCTTTATCTTGGCTTTTAAAAGATAGCTTTCGCACCATTCGGTCAACGGATACATTCTGCTTGCAACACTAAGAAAATCAGGATGATTTTCAATGTAAGTTTCGGCATCAGAGCCTGATAAAACCGATTCATAATGAATAAGTCTATCTTTATCAATAGCCCTTATAGCCTTTGCGGCGGCTTCTATATTTCTGCCAAAGCCTGCCTCGTTGCCGATTGACCAGCCGATAATTGAAGGATGGTTTTTAAAGTTTTGAACCATAAGAGCAGAGCGCTCAACAATTCTGTCTTCCCACATCGGTTCATCAGCAACAAAGGGGCGAACCGGATGTTTGACGGCATTGTTTTGATTGTAAAGAACAG
>JAZOQD010000005.1:0-11398 GCA_045655925.1 Acutalibacteraceae bacterium
GTTAAAAAAGGCGATATACTTTGCACTCTTTATTCTGATAATCAAGAGTCGCTTCAACTAGCAAAAGAAAAATACCTTTCGGCATTAAAATTTAGCGATAAAAAACCATTAGAGAAACCTTTAGTTCTAAAAATAGTAAGATAGAAAAACACCGTGCTTTTTAGCACGGTGTTTTTCTTATTTTTCAAGTTCTATTGTAACAATTTTCTTTTTGCCAACAGATAACTCAATTCTGTTATCGATTATCTTTAATATTTCTTCGCGATCTTCTGCCAAGTTAGTGATATAAGCATTTTTGAAAGATGAATCAAGAGTTATAACGGCTTTTTGAGTTTCATTAGATGAGTTATAGAATCTCAAAATACCGCTGTTTCTATCTTCTGCCTTTTTAAATGCGGCAAATGACAGATGATCACCGCTAAGAGTAAACAACTTATTTGTTGGCGCAAGAGTTCCAACCTTTGAATCATAAGCTTTAGCAACAAATTGATCTCCATTAAATTGGAAAGCTTCGGCCTTTGATAAGGCTTTTGTTGTTTTAACAAAGGGAATGATTGAGTATTGGAGCGAATGTTTACCTTTAACCTGACCGTTAGGAGTGGGGAATACGCCCCAATCGCCAACCTCTCCAACTGCGCGGAGTAAAGTTAAAGCCATTGTATTCTTTCCGTCTCTTAAAATCTCATATTCGTTAAGGCCTCTGGTTGCAATCATAAGGCCCTTATTGTTGTCATCGAGAGCAAAGAAGGCTTGGATTCTCTGGCAGTAGCAAGGGTTTTTCCAAGTATCTGCAGGAACTATTTCGCGATTAACAACATCGAATTGACCTTCTGCATCAACAGTATCGGTCATAATCTCGGGAACAAACAATGCGCGTAAACGATGGTCTTCACTTTCGTTCGAAAGTTCTGTTTTAACATCAACTCTCTTAACACCGTCAGTAACTGTTAAGTATGTTGTTATTTCATGAGGGATAGTTTCAATAGCTCTTGTATTTAAATCGCGGCTTTTCGGGATATTGAGCTTTGACTTAAGAATGAGGGTTGCGGAAAAGGGAGTAACCTCAAAAATTTTTGAGCCCAACTCGGCAGCGTTTGCATAAATTTTTTCGCTATTATCGGCTTCAATGTAATTATAGAGATTGCCAATATCGCCCGAATCCTCAAAAATAAGGTTGTTTTTGTAACAGTGACCGCTTTGTTTATCGGTAATTGTTACAGTTCCGTCCGGTTCAACAGTTAATGAAATAAATTCATTCTGTAAGGTTGTATCGGTTGCGCTAACTGTTGAAATAAACTCTTTTTTACCAACGTTAACTGCGAATGTTTCGTAGCCAATGCCTTCTTGGGTAGTATTAAAACTAACCTTAAAGCGTTTAACAAAAGATGCTTTGCGGAATTTATCTTTAGGTAATTCAAACTTAAAGGTTCTGCCAAGGCTTTCAACAACGGCAGGTATAATATTACCATTTAAATCGGTTATATAAATGCTTTCAATATCGCTATCCTCAGGGTAATCAACAAAAGCAGAAATAACGCCGGTTGATTTTAAAGGAGAAGTATGGAAAACGGTAATACATTTATCCGATATTGAAGAGCTATCAATATTATTAATGATAAAATCTTTAGCTTCTTCGGTAACATATTCAGCAACCTTGTAGGATTTCTCGAATCTTGTTGTCATTTCGCTTATAACGTCATCGCAAGAGCAAGAACAGATAGAATCATGCGGATGGTTCTGCATCAAGGTTTTCCAAGAATAGAAAAGTTGATCGTAATGATACTCATCACCAAGAAGCATAGACATCATATTCATCGGCTCTGCAATACGCTCTAAAATATTTTGTCCTCTATGGTTCTTCTGTTTGATTCCAACGTGTGATGAAGCGGTGCAAACAAGCGGGAAAGCGCCCGAGGTTCTTTGTCCGTTGATTTCACCTTGTAAGCGAGTAAACCTATCTTTAAAAGGTCTTAATTCGTTTAATAAATCCTTAAAATTAGAATGTTTAACCTCTAACTCATCGCCGAACATTTCATTAGCTTCGTTAATAGCAATATGAAGATCGGTTTGGATAGGTTGATGGTCACAACCGTTCATACCAAGTAAATGGTCTGTTGCAGCGGAATTTTTAAGCGTTGTAGTCATACGCTCAATTTTCCCTTTGAGCAACTCTTTATCAGTAGGGAGTTCCATAGCGTTATGGTACCAAGCGGCAAACATAACACCAATAATTTCGCTGCCGTCAGGAGATGACCAAACAAGTTCAGAAGGTTTTTTGATTGCTTCGTTACTTACTTTATTGTCAGCAAGAATTGAACCAAAGCCGCGGCCAAAAATTGCATTGTCAATATTAAAGCCTTTTAGAATCTGGGGGATTTGCGAAACATTACCGAATGCATCGGGAAAATATCCGCTCATAACGGGCTCAGCACCTATTTCTTTACAAAGCTTAATGCCGTAAAGCGCGTTTCTAATATTGGCTTCGCCGCTTGTTAAATATTCATCCTGCAAAATATAGAAAGGTCCAATTTGAATGCGGTCTTCTTTTATTAACTTGAGCAACCTGTCACGCATATAGGGCTTAATTTCAAGATAATCTTCGATAACAATATACTGACCATCCAGATGAAAATATTTATAATCGGGATGAGCCTCCATTGTTTCTATAAGAGTATCCATAAGCTCAACTAAACGCATACGATGCTCTTCAAAACTCATATACCATTCTCTGTCCCAATGGGTGTGAGAAACAATATGTAATGTTTTGTTAGCCATAAATTATTCTTTTAATTATTCAAAATCTTCGATTTTCCAGGAATCATACCATCTGATTACAGGGCGGTCGCCATCCCATTCAATAGGTAACCAAACATAATCTGCAAGGGAGATGTTTCTAACGCCTTTTTCACGGCAGTTCCAAACTCTCTGAAATACTTCAGGGTCCATGGTATAGGGATCGTTGGGGTCCTTTTTTTTTCTTTTAACCCATTGCTCATAAAAATCATGGGGAATATCGTCAGGAATATTATATATCCAACGGTCAGCAACTGCTATATAAAGGTCTTTCTTATGAGGATGTTTGAAAATGCCTGAAATCTGGCTACGGAATGATAGATTTTCAACATCGTTTTCATGAACGATGCCTTTTTCTTCCCAAGGTCCAAAATAATTATCAGAAACTGCATATTCGGTGGGGTTGGGTAAATAGCCGGTTGTTGCTGAGGTTAAGAGATACATTTTGCCGTTTCTCTCCAAAAATGCGGGAGCTTCACGAACAAGCGGAGTAAAAGGCTCGTGCCAGAATGAAGAATACTGGCCGGTTACGTTTGTATAATCGTCTGTAAGCTCAGCGCAAATCATTTCGGTATGAACTTTATCAAAGTAAATAAACGCTTTTTTAGTTTTTGGGTCAACAACAAGGTCAAAGTCACCCGAACTCATATCAAGCGGGTGGAAAGTGTCAATCTTAGTGAACGGACCTTTAATGCTATCTGCAGTTGCGATAACCATATATTGATCCATCATATTTTTGTTGTTCATTATTTTCATCCACATAACAAACTTCTTGGTCATTTCGTTATAGATGATATGCGGACGATCCATATACTGAGTATAATGCATAGGGTCTTCCACATCTTCAGTTTCTGGCATCATAATAATGCCTTCATCTGTCCAGTTATATAAATCTTTGGATGAATAGAGCCTAACGCCCCAGTGCCAAATATCAGTATCAACAACTGTTTTCTCTTTGTTTTCGCCATACCAATAGAAAGTATCATCAACAAAAAGAATAGAGCCACCGTGGGCATGAATTCTATTTCCGTTAGTATCAAGCCAAGGTTTTCCAGGGTAAATTGCAGTTTGTTTTTCTATAGCCATAATAAACATCTCCTTTTTAGTTATTTTCTCATATATTAGAAATTTTGTCAAGTGAAATAGCAGTTTTATAAATAATATTTATAAAAGATAATTAGTGTTTTTGTATTGACGAACTATTTTGTTCGTGGTATAATTACAAAAAATTGGAGGTAGGAAATCATGAAAATTAAAACTTTAGAAACCAAAAACCTCTGCCAGAGCGCTAAAGTTGGCGGCTGCGGCGAATGCCAGACATCTTGCCAGTCTGCTTGCAAAACCAGCTGTGGTGTTGCAAACCAGAAGTGCGAAAACAAAGAGCAGAAATAATTTTAACAAAATGGCCGCCTATAAGGCGGCTTTTTGTCTAAGTAAAGGGATTTTTTAAAATGATTCATTCGTTTAAACTTGGCGGTCTAAATATAGTTCTTGATGTTTTTTCGGGCTCAATCCATGTTGTTGATGATATTGCTTTCGATATGATCAATATGTATGACCAAAATTCTGAAGAAGAAATTATAACCGCCGTTTTAAGTAAATATAATGAGATAACTAAAGAGGAAATTAGAGAAGGGCTTTCTCAAATAGCCCAACTAAAAGAAATGGGTAAACTTTTTACTGAGGATACCTTTTCAGCTATTGCAGGTAGTTTAAAGGCTAAAACTTCGGGAGTTGTTAAAGCGCTTTGCTTACATATTGCGCATACTTGCAACCTTAATTGTTCCTACTGCTTTGCAAGTCAGGGTAAGTTTAACGGCGAGAGAGGTTTAATGAGCTTTGAGGTTGGAAAAAGAGCACTCGATTTTCTTGTTGAAAATTCGGGAACTCGTCATAATTTAGAGGTTGATTTCTTTGGCGGCGAGCCGCTTATGAACTTCGGTGTTGTAAAGCAGCTTGTTGAATACGCGAGAAGCATTGAAAAGAAAGCCAATAAAAACTTCCGTTTTACTCTTACTACCAACGGTGTTTTAATTGATGACGATGTTATTGATTTTGCTAACAAAGAAATGAGTAATGTTGTTTTAAGTCTTGACGGCAGAAAAGAGGTTCACGACCGCTTCAGAGTCGATTATAACGGCAATGGTAGCTTTGATAAAATAGTTCCGAAATTTCAACGTTTAGTTGAAAAAAGAGGTAACAAGGATTACTATATGCGCGGAACCTTTACCCATAATAATCCTGACTTTTTAGAGGATATAAAAACAATGCTGGATTTAGGCTTTACTGAGCTTAGTATGGAGCCTGTAGTTTGTTCGCCTGATGACCCTTCGGCATTAACAGAGCAAGATAAAGCAATTGTTATGGAGCAATATGAAAAACTTGCTGAATTGATGCTAAAAAGGCAGAAAAAGGGAAGACCGTTCACTTTTTACCACTATATGATTGATTTAAAGAGCGGTCCTTGTATTTATAAGAGAGTTTCGGGCTGTGGTTCGGGAACCGAATATATGGCTGTTACTCCTTGGGGCGATTTATATCCTTGCCATCAGTTTGTCGGCGATGATAATTATAAATTGGGTAATGTTTTCGAGGGCGTAAATAATACTGAAATTCAAAACAAATTTGCTAATAGCAATGTTTATACAAAACCTGAATGCAAGGATTGCTGGGCAAAGCTTTATTGCTCGGGCGGTTGCCCTGCAAACTCTTATCATGCAACGGGCGATATAAACGGTGTTTATTCCTACGGTTGCGATTTATTCCGTAAAAGAATGGAGTGCGCCATATACTTAGAGGCATCAAAGGCGTTAGAAGAAAATGAATAAAACACCTATTTTTGACTTTGTTAAAAAGTATTCAAAATCGAATAGTCTGCGTGCTCATATGCCGGGTCATAAGGGCAAGACTGTTTTAGGCGTTGAAAAGCTTGATATTACTGAGATTCGAGGCGCTGATGTTTTATATTCTGCTTGCGGTATTATTAAGCAGAGCGAGGAAAAAGCATCTAAACTTTTTGGCACAGATAAAACTCTCTATTCAACCGAGGGCTCGTCTTTAGCTATCCGAGCAATGCTTCTCTTAAGTAAAAAATATGCTGTTTCTTTAGGTGTAAAGCCTAAAATTGCGGCCGCCAGAAATGTTCATAAAGCGTTTGTAACATCGGCAGGAATTTTAGATTTAGATGTTGATTTTATTTGTCCTCATAACAACTTAAATATTATTACATCAGGTATTTCTAAAAATGATTTTTTGAATTATTTAGAACATTGCGAGGAAAAACCGACCGCACTTTATCTTACAAGCCCTGATTACCTCGGTAATATAACCGATATTAAAGGCTTAGCTTCTGTTTGCAAGGAAAACGGTATTCTTTTGCTAGTTGATAATGCCCATGGCGCATATTTAAACTTTTTAGATAATAATTTACATCCAATTACTCTTGGCGCTGATTTGTGCTGTGATTCTGCTCATAAAACCCTACCTGTTTTAACGGGCGGTGCGTATTTGCATATTTCAAAAAAAGCACCAAAGTTTATTAAGGAAAATGCAGCTGATGCGATGGCTCTATTTGCGTCAACAAGTCCCTCATACTTGATTTTACAATCGCTTGATGTTGCAAATGAGTATTTAGAGAATTACAATAAAAAACTATCAGCTTTTGTAGCAGAATTAGATAAGGTTAAATCTAAGCTTTTAGAGTTAGGCTATACCTTGATCGGCGATGAACCGCTTAAATTAACCGTTTTTGCTAAAGATTATGGTTATTTAGGAACAGAGCTTGCCGAAATCTTAATAAAAAAGCGCATAGAGCCCGAGTTTTATGACAAAGACTATCTCTGCCTGATGCTAACTCCGAGCAATTATAAGCGAGATTTTGATAAGATTTTAAAAGTGTTCAAAGCCATAAAAAAACTGCCTGCTAAAAATGAAAAAGCACCGCGTATTGAAAAACCTCAAAGAGCCTGCTCAATAAACGATGCCATGTTTAAGGATTTTGAAATTTTAGCTGTATCTAAATGTGAGGGCAGAATTTTTGCAGACGGCGCCGTTTCTTGTCCGCCGGCAATACCTGTAATAATAAGCGGCGAGGTTATAACTAAAAACTCCATTGCTTTAATGAAATATTACGGAATTAAAAAATGCAAAGTCATAAAATAATTAAAGCCATTCGGGTTATCCGAATGGCTTTTTTAATTACATTAAATGCTGGTCGTTGATAATTAGTTTAAACTGCAAATCCAACTTTTCTGCTGCTTTGCGGCACATAACCATACGATTTAAGAAAATTTCAAAATAGTCCATAACCGAACTATAACGCGTGTCAATCTTAAGGGTTAGGGTAATGGTTGTTTTTTGGTCATTTATCTTTATATCTGAGGAAATAACCGAATAGTTAACTCTATCATGAATATCAAATGTTGTAGTATCATTGTTTCTGACTCTGCTTCTTCTAACATCCGATTTATCAGCAATAATCAGCGCCGCGGCTATCGAGTTGACAGCAACACCTGTGCCTTCGTCGTGATTGCCGATAGCGGTTACAATCTTTGATATATCTTCTGCCGGCATATTCATCTTATCTAAAATTCTAAATGCCATAATTGCGCCACTCTGCGAATGCTCAACTCGGTTAACTAAGTTGCCGATATCATGCAAGTAAGCCGCAATTTTAACCATTTCAATTTCATGTTCGCTATAATTCAGCGTTTTTAAAATATAGGATGCTGTTGTGGCAACATTGCCAACATGGGCATAACTGTGCTCTGTGTAGCCGAGGGCCTTTAAGGATTCATCGGCACGCTCTATATATGTTTTTATAGCAGGGTTTTCTTTTAATTGATTAAAAGTCATAATTTCACCTCGTTACAACAATTATACTATAAATCTGTCCTTTTGTCATTAAAAATATTATTGACACTCTTATTATCTGATTTTATAATTTTTAAAGAGGTGTTTTTATGAAATTGTCAACCTATCTTTCCCAGCTCAAAGCAATTCATAATATTGAAGGGCTATCTTTTGAAGAAATTGCAAAAATTTGCCTCCAAAACAGCATTGAATACATCGATGTTGAGTATCCTGAGCTATCAGAAAAGGGCAAACCCGTTGTTGATATTTTTATAAATAACGGGTTAAAAATCAGCAGTATGGTTTATCGCGCAGATTTTATCCATAATGATGATATAACCGATTGCTCTAATGCTCTTAAAATCGCTAAAGAGTTTAATATTTCTAATATACTTTTGGTTCCGGGTTTTTGGAATGATGGGGATAAAGAGCAAGAATGCCTTAAAAAATCTCTTATGCCTATGAAAAAGATACTAGAAAAAGCAGAGGAGTTAGGAATCAATATTGGCTTTGAGGATTATGATGCCGAAACACCTGTTTCAACAAGTGAGGGCATTCTTTATTATCTCGAAAATTTAAAAGGAACTCACTGCATTTTTGATACTGCTAATTTTCTTTATATGGGCGAGGATGTTCTTTCGGCGTTTAATAAATTAAAGCCGCATATTAAATATCAGCTTCATTGCAAGGATAAATCATTGACTCCTAAGGGTGAGCAAAGCCCCTCGGTTTCGAAGTTGGGTGAAAAAACCTATGCCACAGCAGTAGGTAAAGGTATTTTACCTTTTGAATATATTTTGAACGAATTGAAATCAGGTGGTTTTGATGGGATTTTAACCATTGAACTGTTTGGTTCAAAGCAGTATTTATCTGATTTGAAAGCATCTGCTGAATACCTTAAAAAGTATATATAAAAAGAGTCGCCAGAGGGCGACTCTTTTTAGTTTAAATATTCATTAAATAATCATAACAGGTTCTGATATAATTGATTTTAGCATCACGAAGTTCTAAAGGACAACGGTTTTCTCCTGGTATTTCAAGATTGAAAATTCCGCATATTGAGATATAAAAACAATAAATAAATAAAAAAATCAGCTAAAATAATAGAATTTTAGCTGAGATTTTGGTGCGGGTGACAGGACTTGAACCTGCACGTGCGTGACACTAGATCCTAAGTCTAGCGCGTCTGCCAATTCCGCCACACCCGCATATTTAGTTTATTAGTTTCGGGGGCATCCGCTCCCGCGTGACTCTTGCGGTGCCCGAAATAATTTGCTCGTTATTCACTTCGCATTATTTCGACCGCGGCGCCTTTTGAGCTTTCGCTTCATCGTCCACAGGACGCGCTCTGCTCAAAACTGCCAATTCCGCCACACCCGCATATTTAGTTTATTAGTTTCGGGGGCATCCGCTCCCGCGTGACTCTGTTATTATAGCATCGGTTATTTTTTATGTCAAATAAAATATTACTATTTTGTAATAAAAATATTCTTTTCAGAAATATAATTTTATGTTATAATATCATTGGAATTATTAACTGCGAAATGAAGGTGGACTAAAGTGAAAAGAATAATAACTATCGGTAGGCAGATGGGTTGCGGCGGCAGAGAGGTTTGCAAAGCTCTTTCTGAACGCTTGGGAATACCGTTTTATGACAGAGAACTTATTGACTATGCTGCTAATCAGAGTGGACTTAGTGCCGATATTATTGAGAAATTCGATGAAAAAGCAACCAACAGCTTGCTTTATTCTTTATCGCTTAGTTCATATTCGATGGTAACACATACTCATGCTCACGCGGATGCTCACTCTGTTAGTCATTTGCCGATAAACGACCGTTTGTTTATTACTCAGAGCGATGTTATTAAAGAACTTGCCGAAAAAGGCCCTTGCATTTTCCTTGGTCGTTGTTCTGACCATGTTTTATCCGAGCGCGATGATGTTTTAAATGTTTTCCTTTATTCTGATTTAGACTATAGAGTTGAAAATATTGAAAAGCGTTTAGGAATATCAAAACCAAAGGCGGCTGAAATCGTTAAAAAGACTGAAAAGCGCAGAGCAACATATTATAACTACTACACCCATAAAAAATGGGGCGACCACCATAACTTTGATTTGACGGTTAATTGCAAAAACGGAATTGATACCGTTGTTGACCTAATAATCAAAAGCTACAAAACAATGTAAATAATAAAAGCACCTTGCTGTATTTTCTAATATAATATAGCGAGGTGTTTTTATTTTGCATCGAAAATTGATTAGAAAAAAGCTAAAAATAATAAGAGCTGTCATATGCTTAATTCTGGCTCTTATTTTTATTTTAGTAATAACCATTAAGATTGATAAAAGGTTAAGAACTATTATAAATACATATGCTCAAAACAGGGCGAAAATCATCGCTAACAGCGTTATAAACAAAGTGGTAACTGATTACTTAACTAACAACAAAATTTCACACAGTTCGCTTGTAAGCATAATCTATGATGAAGAAGGTGTTGTCCGCTCGGTTGAGTTTGATACTGTTACGATTTCTAAACTGCAAGCAGGGATAACTGGAATGGTCCAGGAGCGTATATCAGGCCTTGATGATATTGCTATTTCAATTCCTATAGGAACACTGACAGGCAGCACATTGTTGAATAACAGAGGACCGAATATTCATATTGAATTTAAAATGAGTTCTGCAATCTTTTCAAAGGTGGTAAGTAGTTTTATTGAATCGGGCATAAATCAGACATTACATAAAATAAGCATAGCAGTATCTGCCGATATATATTTTGTTATGCCTTGGTATAGAACAACTGGTCAGTTTAAATCGGATTATACAATAACCGAAACAATAATAGTCGGAACCGTTCCTGATGCATTTACCAATGTTATTGAGTATCCAAATGAAAACACAGCTGATTATCTCTTCGATTATGCGGCAGGATTAAACTAATAAGAGGATTCATCAAATGATGAATCCTCCGTCAACTGATATTATCTGACCTGTTATAAAGCTTGCATCATCAGAAGCCAGGAAAAATGCTGTTTTTGCTATATCCTCAGGCGTTCCGATTCGAGAAAGGGGAGTTGCTTCTTTTAAAGCGGCAAGGTCATCTTCTGTAAAGCCGTTAAGCATATCGGTTTTAATAACGCCGGGCGCAATGGCATTAACTCTGATACTGCTTGGGCCAAGTTCTTTTGCGAGAGCCTTTGTTAGTCCTATAACGCCTGCTTTTGCAGCGGAATAATGAACCTCCATAGAAGCGCCTGAAATGCCCCACATTGATGATATATTTATTATCGAACCATTTTTCTCTTTTATCATATACTTTGCGGCCTCTCTGCAGCAGTAAAAAACGCCGCTAAGATTAGTCGCAATCATTTTGTTATAATCCATATCTGTAATATCAGTTATTAGCTTTTGTTGGGAAATACCTGCGTTATTAACAACAACATCAACTTTACCAAAACTGTCTTTAGCAAATTTGAAAAGGCTTTGAACCTCAGTTGAATTTGAAATGTCAGCCTTATAAGGCAAGCAAGAGTAACCGTTGGTGGTTAGTTCTGCACAAAGAGCCTTGGCTGCTGCTTCAGAAGTATTGTAGTTTACAATAACATTATATCCCGATTTTGCGAACAGGGAAGAGATAGCGGCGCCTATTCCTTTAGCGCCTCCGGTAACGATAACTGTTCTGTTCATAGCGCACCCTCCATTTTCCTTAAGGTATTGTAGCACATTATTATAAAAAAATAAATAGGAAATATT
>JAZOQD010000006.1:0-5375 GCA_045655925.1 Acutalibacteraceae bacterium
CCAATGTGGCCGTTCAACCTCTCAGTCCGGCTACTGATCGTTGACTTGGTGAGCCGTTACCTCACCAACTATCTAATCAGACGCGAGTCCATCATTCAGCGGATTGCTCCTTTGGTATATCTAAGATGCCTTAAATATACGTTATGCGGTATTAGCAGTCGTTTCCAACTGTTGTCCCCCTCTGAACGGCAGGTTACTCACGCGTTACTCACCCGTCCGCCACTAAGTTTGAAAAAACTTTGGCCGAAGCCTCCATCTTAACAAACTCCGTTCGACTTGCATGTGTTAGGCACGCCGCCAGCGTTCGTCCTGAGCCAGGATCAAACTCTCTGAAAAATTATATCTCAAGACTTGCGTCTTAAAATCTTTCTCAAAGCTTAATCGCTTTTCTCAAAACAACACTTGCGTGTTATTCCAAATATTACTTGAGTTTTTACTCAAAAAAATTTCGGGTCCTATTTTCATAGCTTTTATCGTTGTTTAATTTTCAAGGTCCGATGCTTACCCAAAACTCGCTTCCTGCCGCTTTACACAGCATTCCCTCGTTTTTGGGCGCTCGATTATATTACCACACACATTCCCTAAAGTCAACACCTTTTTTTATCTTTTTTCAAAAAATTTTTAAAAGCCGCCAAACCCTTGTATTTAGCCATTTGGCAAGGATTTGACGGCTTTAATTCAGCCTCTACGATATTTAGTTCTTTAAACTGTTACGCGACCACATTATATTGTGATTACTCTCATATTTCGATTGAAATTACGCCTTTTGGGGCAATTTCTTTACCTTTATATATATAAGGGGTTTCTGAAAAGTTTGCAACGACCTCTGTATTTTCTCCAAAAACCGATTTCTGAACCTTATAGTCCTCTGTTAAGACCTTAAAATCGGTCATCGGCAACATTGCGGTCTTTTTATGAAGTTCGGTTATAACCTTATAACTCTCTATCATATCGTTTTTCAGTTCTTTAAATTTACCAACTTTAAAGGAATAAATCGGCGGGCAGCCATAAAGGCAGGCGAATAGAGTTTTTTCCTTTATAAATTTTTTGCACGCCGCGGTTGAATCGCCCCAATAGCCAAAGGTTAAAAGATTCTCGTGATAGCAAAGCTGCCATAGCGGCACTCTGCATTCAGGGTTCATCATATAGAGCGCTTCCCACTCGGTCTGCTCATCATTATAGCTGTTGGCGTGGTTTCTGCCACATTCCTTAATTCTGTATATTTCGGGGCTATGCAGACCCTCGGTATAAACAAGGTTATCAATTATATCCTCAAAACCGTTTTCGGTTGCGGCGATAATTCCCTGCTCTTTTATAAAGCGGAAGGCTTTATTTTTAACATCGCGGCACACCTGCAAGCTCATCGGGTGCTCCTTGCTAAAGCATTTTGAAAGTGAGCAACCGTAAACATCGATAAAACGACCCTTGTAATAAGGATATTTTTTAAGTATTTCAGGAATTTCCTCACGCATTCTTTTTTCGATGCAGAATGCGCACATTTTGTTCTGCGAGTGGAGATTTCCGTCTTTACCGCGAAGCGCCCAGGCAGGCTGTAGCTTACCGTCGGCTTTTACCTGAACACTATTGGGATAATCTTTTAATCTTCTTGCGGTATAATCGCAAAATTTTATTCTGTTTTGAGGAATTAAATTTAAAAGCTCAGGGTTTAAAACATCATCATAGTTATCATATTTGGTTGCAATATACCCAAACCTTTTATAAAGGGATTCGGTTAAAGGCGAATCGTCCTCAAAGAAAATCCCGAACATAGCGTTTTTAACACCGCTATCAAACAACTCTTTTGCGATATTTATCATATCAGCACCAACGCCGCACTCGCCGTTATATTCTTCATCAGAATACATGATTTCATTATAATTATCATTCCACAGCCAGAAAATTCCGCCGCCGATAAGTTTTTTTGCCTCAGGAGTTTCTTCAAGCTTTTCTTCAAGCAAAACATTTTTACATTTTAATTCTCTATAGGCCTTACAAGCGGCAGCAAGAGAAGAAAACACGGCATAGCGAACCTTCTTTTCTATATCGCAGACAATTTTTAACTGATATATCCCGTCTATCCTTTCGGCAACATATCCTGCATCAAAACCATCCTCTAAAGCTATAAGCAAAAACCTTCCTGCTCGCTCTACTATAACCATTGCCATTGTTGCCAAATGAGTGCAAAATCGGGCGGTGATTTTATCGCGGTTAATGGAGCCGCAACTATAATCCTTATCGCTTATAAGAGCAATACCCTCTCCCATAGGCAAAAGAATTCTATCACCTTTTTGGTTTTTTGGAACGGGTGCGCCGCCCAAAACAGAGGTTTCATAAAATATGCCGTTTTTAGCAAACTTTTTAGTTTCGGAAAACTCGAAATTCACTCCGTTGCAGCACAAATTAAAGCCCTTTTCGGTAGCCTTATATTCCATATTTAACACCTCCAAAGCATCTTACATATATATTAACAATCTGAGTTTTCATTTTGAATAGATATATCCGAGATTTATAGACTTTTTTACTCTAAAAGAAAATAACTGCGATTTTGGTTTAATAAACCGCTCAAATTCACAACTCGTTATTGAAAATACGACAATTATACATTATAATATAATAGAATATAGTCTTTTGGAGGCACAATATGGAATATCATTTTTCAGACAATGTATCTTCGCTTAAGCCCTCGGCTATTCGTGAAATATTAAAATACACATCTGTTCCGGGATATATCCCCTTTGCAGCAGGTAACCCTGCTCCCGAAGCAATTCCCTCTAAGGCGGTTGCAAAAATCGCCGAGGAAATCATGGCTTCTTCTCCCATTGAGGCTTTGCAATACTCGGTTACCGAGGGATACACGCCTTTGAGAGATTACCTTAAATCATATCTTCTTAAAAAGCATTCAATCGGTAAGGATTTTGATAACCTCATCATTACCTCAGGCGCTCAGCAGGCGATCAGTCTTACCGCTATGGTGCTCTGCAATGTTGGCGACTCGGTTATCTGCGAGGACCCTAGCTTTATTGGCTCGCTTAACGCTTTCAGAGCATTGGGTCTTAACCTTGTTGGTGTTAAAAATGAAACCGATGGAATGAATATCGAGGCACTCGAAAAAGCTCTTAAGGAAACAAAAAACGCTCGCTTTATCTATACAATTCCGACCTTCCAGAACCCTTCGGGAACCACAATGAGCCTGGAAAAACGCAAGGCGGTTTATGCTTTGGCCAAAAAATACGGCGTTATGATATTAGAGGATAACCCCTATAGTGACACCCGTTTTGCAGGTGAAGAGCTTCCCACAATTAAGAGTTTTGACGAAGATGGCATCGTTATTTATGCGGGAACCTTTTCTAAGGTTATTTCCCCCGGTCTTAGAGTCGGCTATTGCTTAGCACCTACTGAGGTCATTTCTAAAATGACCGTTTGCAAGCAGACGGCTGATGTTCATTCAGGTATTTTAAACCAGATGATTTGCCATAAGTTTATGACCGAAACTGATTACGAGGGCCACCTTGACCGCAACAGAAAAATTTATAAGGAAAAATGCTCGCTCATGACCAATCTGCTCGATGAAAAGCTTTCTAAATGGCTTAAATATGAAAAGCCCGACGGAGGCCTCTTTATCTGGTGTCAGTTGCCCGAAAACGCCGATATGCCTGCATTCTGCAAGGCAGCAGTTGATAACAAGGTTGCCGTTGTTCCCGGAAATGCTTTCTCAGTTGACACTTCATATATAGGTAACTGCATCCGTCTTAACTATTCAACCCCTACCGACGAGCAGATTATAACAGGTATGGAGCTGCTTTCTAAAACAGCAGAAGAATTTTTTAAATAACTCTTAAGGAGCAGGAAAATGGAAAACAATATTCAGCCTAAAAAGAGGGCTTTAAGCTTTATTCAGTCAAGCGGCGCTTTCACTCTCGGCAACTATCTCGGAGCCGTTAAAAACTGGAACGAGATGCAGGATGAATGCGAATGCATTTTCGGTATTGCCGACCTGCATTCTATAACCGTTCGTCAGGAACCCGCAGAGCTCAGAAAACAGATTTACAGCGCGGCGGCCATGCTTTTAAGTGTTGGGCTTGACCCCGAAAAAAGCATAATCTTTATGCAGTCGCATGTTGCGGCTCACTCTCAGCTTGCCTGGATTCTCGATTGCTACACCCAGTTTGGCGAATTATCAAGAATGACTCAGTTTAAGGATAAATCACAGAAGCACGCTGACAATGTTAACGCGGGTCTTTTTACATATCCCGTTTTAATGGCGGCAGATATTCTTCTTTATAAGCCCGATGTTGTTCCCGTTGGCGCAGACCAAAAGCAGCATTTGGAGCTTGCCCGCGATATTGCCAACCGATTTAACGGAATTTACGGGGATGTCTTCACTATCCCCGAGCCGTATATTAAAAATGTTGGCGCTAAAATAATGTCTCTTCAGGACCCCGAGAAAAAGATGTCCAAATCAGATGAAAATGAGAACGCAAAGGTTCTCCTTACCGACACTCCCGATGCCATTATGCGTAAATTTAAGCGCGCAGTTACTGACTCTGAGGCGAGAGTCTGCATCGGCGAAAACAAGCCAGGAATCAACAATCTTATCGGTATTTATTCGGCGATTACCAAGAAAACCGCCGATGAAATCACTGCAGAATTTGAGGGCAAGGGCTATGGCGACTTTAAAACCGCTGTCGGCGAGGCGGTTGTTGAAGAACTTCGTCCCGTTCAAGAGAAGTATAATATGTATATTTCTGATAAATCTCAACTTGAAGCAATTTATAAAGAGGGTGCCATGAAGGCAGATTATCTTGCCCGCAAAACTCTTTATAAAGTTATGAAAAAGGTTGGTTACGTTCTTTAATCCGTCGGATTTTAATTAAAAAATGGGGGGTGCCGCAGGTGCTAAACGCTTTTATCGGCAACGAAGAAATCAAAAAAACAATAAAAAGCGCCGTCAGTTGCGGCAGGTTCCCTCACGCTTTTATTATTGAAGGCGAAGAAGGAAGCGGTAGAAAAACTTTGGCAAAGCTTATTGCTGCTGCTGCGGTTTGTTCTGACACAAACGCGCCTTGCGGAAAATGCCGCGAATGCGAGCTTGTTTTAAACGACGGTCATTGCGATGTTTTAACCTACGCTCCCGACGGCGCAACCTTTAAGGTTGATGCTGTTCGCGATATAAGAAATGATACTTATATTATGCCCATTGAGGCAAAGCGCAAGGTTAATATTCTGCTTGACTGCGATAAAATGAATGAAGCGGCGCAAAACGCTTTTTTAAAGGTTTTAGAGGAACCGCCATCATTTATGGTTTTTATTCTTATTTGCCATAGCGCGTCTTTTCTTCTTCCGACTGTTCGTTCAAGATGTGTTACTTTATCGGT
>JAZOQD010000007.1:0-2244 GCA_045655925.1 Acutalibacteraceae bacterium
AAAAACCGCTTGTAGCGACTAAATAGGCGGGTTGCCTGCAAACTAGAGTCGCACGCTCAATAGCAGGCTGCAATAAAGACCAAAAGCTTGCGGCAATCATAACGCCCGAAGCAAACCCAAGCATAAGGTTTAGAATTTTAGGATTGGGAGATTTGAAAAAGATGACCGTTGCGGCACCTAATGCTGTAACAAGCCAGGTGCAGATTGTTGCTATTAAGGCCATCAAAACAATAGCATCCATATAGCACCTCCAATATCCATTATATTTTAAAAGGTGCAGGATGTGTATTTGAAAAACATAAATTTTAGATAGCATTAAATTCCAAAAAATAACTTGACAAGATATCTCTTTATATATATAATGTTTAGGTGTTCGAAAAGAATATCTATCGAGGTGTGGCTCAGTTTGGTAGAGCGCTGCGTTCGGGACGCAGAGGCCGCAGGTTCAAGTCCTGTCACCTCGACCAAAAAACAAGGATAGCGAATGCTATCCTTGTTTTTATATAAGAAAAAAGCCGAGGAAAATAATCCTCGGCTTTTTTTAAAATGCTAATTTATTTGCTTTCTTTTGCAGCTCTTGCTTCAGACCATTTAACCCACATCGGACCTGCAATAAAGAGGGACGAGAAGGTTCCTGCAATGATACCGCAAAGCATCGGGATTGCGAAGCTGCGGAGGGCTGAAACACCGAAGAACTCTGCAACAACCGCGATTGCAACGATTGAAATAAAGGTTGTAAAGGCAGTGAAAACAGACCTTGTAAATGTTTCGCGTAAACTTTTATTAACATTCTCACATATAGCAAGTTGAGCAAAATGCTTATTATTTTCACGAACGCGGTCGAACATAACGATTGTGCTATTGAGTGAATAACCGAAAAGGGTAAGAACAACAGCAAAGAAGTTGGTATCGATTTCAAGACCGAAAATAACGCATGCAAAAAATGCAATAACAACGTCATGCACAAGGGCAACAACAGAGCAAACGGCAGCGGTAAATCCGCCGATTTTGCGGAAACGAATACTTACATAAAGTATGATAAATCCTGCCGCAATAGCAACTGCAACCAAGCTCTTTATAAGGAATTCACCTGCAAGAGTGGGGTTAACGGTGTTGCTTTCGCTAAGCTTGATTTCATTAGCCTTAAATTGCTCGCCTGCAAGAATAGCGCTGATAGCATCTTTAATAACTACCATTGTTTCAACATTTTCTTCTTCCTTTGCGGTTGAACTTGTTGCAGAAGAGGTAGTTGAAGAGGTTGCGCCGGAGGTTGTTGATGAAGTTGCACTTGAAGCAGTTGAGCTTGTATCAGAGGTTACGGATGAGGTGGTGCTTGAAGTTGAGGAGGTTTCCTCTTTCTTTGTTGCCTCATAGTCCTTGATAACCTTGTCAAGTTTTTCAATGTCTACTGCATCGGTGATATCACCCGAGAAGGAAATCAAAAGCTTGTTAGCCTCACCGGAATAGTCAGAGGTCTGAGTAACAACGGGTGTCACTCCCAACTTTTCTGCAATAGCGGTTCTAACTGCATCGGTTGAAAGCTCGCCAACATAGGTATAGGTAAAACGGCTACCGCCGATAAAGCTGATATTAAAATCAATACCGAAGATGCAGGTTGCAATTACACCGACAAGAATAACTGAGGCGGCAATAATAACTGCCTTTTTGAAGAATGCTACATAATCAAAATTCTTAGTCATTTGCTTTAGCACCTCCATATAACCAAGGATTGCGCAGGCACTTGAAGGCCGAAAGGCTTGAAAGCATCAAGCGCGATGCGAATACACCCATTATAAAGTTGCATATAACACCGATAAGCAAGGTGTAGCCGAAGGAATAAATGTTTCCTGTTACAGAGGAACTTATGAACGGGAATATGAAGTTGAAAATCTTTGAAAGGAAGCTATCGGGTGTTCCAAATGCGGCAAGCAGAACGAGTGCAACGATAATATTGGTAAAGTTACCGTCAAAAATTGAAACAAAAGCGTTGCTGAAGCCCTGATGAATAGCGCCGTCAATAGTTTTGCCTTTTCTGAGTTCTTCCTTGATACGCTCGGCGATAAGAACGTTAGCGTCAACACCAAAGCCGATAGAAAGAATAATACCTGCAATACCGGGCAGTGTCATAGTAAAGCTCGGGATACCGCTAAAGAAGCCCGAAACACAGGCTATCATACCTGCAGCCTGTCCCATAAGACCGATACATGCAACACAACCGGGGAGACGGTATTTTAAAATCATAAT
>JAZOQD010000008.1:0-1976 GCA_045655925.1 Acutalibacteraceae bacterium
CAATAAGCATAACCTTGAGGGATTGCTCGCCTAAGATAGGGGATACAATCTGAAGCTTTGAATCATCAACGGTAAGAGCGAAGGGCAGGGAACCTGCATTGATTTTGCTAGCAAGCTCTAATGCCTCATCTGCTGACTGCATACCGGTAATAATTGCCTGTCCGTTTGAAATAACCTGATTAACCTGAGGGCAGGAAATCATGGTATCATCCATATAAATTGAGATATAATCCTTAAGTTGCTCCTTAGTAGCAGCTGCAAACTTGGTTGCGCCCTGGTCGGTAAGCTCAAGAGCAACAACATAGCCTGACTCCTCATCGCTTGTAGCGTAAGCATTGGCTATATCCTTTGAACCCTGAAGAATTACATCGCCCTGATTGTTCTGACCTTTATAGAAGGTCAACAATGCAGTTTCACCAAGCTCGTTTATAGCGGCGCTCGGGTCATAATCCTCTTCATCTGACTGCCAGGGGAACTGAACGATAATCTGATGATTCTCGTAATCGGTATAAACCTCGTAGTCAACTATGTTTTGATTCATAAGACGAGTTTCTATGATTTCCTTGGCGGAATCCATATCCTCGTTTGTAATAGTGTCAGCCTCTTTATCAGGCGAGAAAATTGCCTCAATACCGCCGCTGATATCAATACCCCAGCGGATATCCTCAGCTCCTTTAAAATAAATAGTTCTTATATCGCCATGATAATTATCGAGTCCAAAAAATGAAAGGAAAGTAAAGACTGCGATAAGAATGGCAACGATAAAGAACACCGGTTTTGAGACGCGTTTTATTTTGCGCTTCATCGTAAACCTCCTGAATTTGCTATTTGGCATAATTAACCTATTAGATTATATAATCATTTACTACCTTAGTCAATCTAAAAATTGTAACAATAGTGTTAATTGTTAGTGATTGGGGTGTCTTCCTAAAAGTTGTTCTAAAGATGCAAGTTTAACTGCTACACAAAGCAACTTTGTTCCGATTTTTAATTCATCGGGCAAGGGGAACGACGGAGCGATACGGATATTACTGTCCTTCGGGTCAAGACCGTAGGGATAGGTTGCACCGGCCGGTGTTAAGTTCATACCTGCCTGGCGGCAAAGGGCAACAATGCGCTTTGCAGTTCCGTTAGGAGTGTTAAGGCTGACAAAATATCCACCGTTAGGTCTTGACCAGGTTGCAATGCCTAAATCTGAAAGCTGAGCATCAAGCTCGTTCAAAACAGCTTCGAATTTAGGTCTTAAAAGAGCGGAATGCTCTCTCATATGCTCGTGGATGGCCTCAAGATTTGGGAACATTCTTGCATGTCTTAACTGGTTGATTTTATCGGGACCAACAGTCTGGAAGCTCATTCTCTTCTTTATTGCTGCAACGTTTGCGCGGCTTGAAGCCAAGGCGGCAACTCCAGCACCGGGGAAAGTAATTTTAGAGGTTGAGGTAAAAAGAATAACTTTATCAGGGTCGCCTGCTTTGACGCACTCATCAAAAATGTTGAGCAAATGGTCGTCATCGTTAAAAATGGGATGAACGGCATAAGCATTATCCCAAAGAATACGGAAATCCTTTGCGGCAGGCTGCATCCTTGCAAGGCGACGGACGGTTTCGTCACTGTAAACGGTTCCGTCAGGGTTAGAATATTTGGGAACACACCACATACCCTTAACTTTTTCGTCTTTAATAAGCTCCTCGACGATATCCATATCGGGACCTTCAGAAGTCATAGGAACATTTATCATTTCAATACCAAAATGCTCGCATATTGAAAAATGGCGGTCATAACCGGGAACTGGGCAGAGGAATTTAACATTTCCTTGCAAAAGCCAGGGCTTATCTCCCATGCCATGAGTCATTGCCTGAGCAACAACATCAAACATCATATTTAGCGATGAGTTACCGCCAACAATAATATCGTGGTCACTCATCTGGAATATTTCTGCAAACAGTTCCTTAAGTTCTGCGAGACCGTCAAAGTCG
>JAZOQD010000009.1:0-1969 GCA_045655925.1 Acutalibacteraceae bacterium
GTGCCAACCGGCATACCGCCTGCGCCTTTAATCTGACCGCAATGGATATAGGCATATTTATCTCTTATTTCAACCATAACAATGGCTTCCGGCTCGTGAACATCTACCTTCAAGTGGTTATATTCTGCTAATAATGCACCACCGAGTTGGGCACTTATTTCTAATGAGCCAAGCGGGAATGACTTATCCGAACGCTTTGATTCAACCTTGAATTTTTTAATGTTTTTAAGCGAGTCTTTAAGATAGGGGACGGCATATTTTAAAATGCTCTCCATATTTTTTTCTACTGCAATAGCTCTCGAAAAACCTGCAATACCGAACACCCTGCCAACGGCATCAAGTGCGGTTTTAAAAGTAAATTCTTCCGACTTGGGCTCAATCATAATGGTTGATTGAGATTTTGTTATCTCAAATTCGCCCAACGATTTTAACGAGTTGCGAAGATTCTTGATCAGAATATCCTCGAAGGATGAACGGTTGAGGCCTTTTAATGCAAGTTCTCCATTTTTAATAAGTATAATTTCTTTCAATTTTATCAGTCCTATTTTCTGCGTAATGTTTTAGTAGCAAGGACTAATGCTTCATAAAGTGCATCGATGTCCTGCATTTTGTTTAACTTTGAAAAACTGATTCTTAAAGCGCTATCAGTTCTATCTTGTGAAAGACCCATTTCGGTTAAAACATGGCTACCTTTGCCCTTTGAACAGGCGCTGCCACTTGAAACATAAATCTTTTTGCTTTCTAAAAAGTGTAAAAGCGTTTCTGAACGGAAACCGTTTACCGAAATATTTAGAATATAGGGCAGACGGGTTTGAGTTGGAGAATTTATAACAACATCTCCCAAATCGCTTAGTTTTTCTATTGCGTAATTATAAAGATTTTCTATATGCTTATTGGCTTCGCTTATATTAAGCTCTTTTATAGCGCCCCCGAGGCCCGCGATTAACGGAACTGATTCGGTTCCTGAGCGCAGCCCTTTTTCTTGACCGCCACCTAAAATCAAAGGCTTAATATTGCATTTTTTAGATTTATATAGTATGCCGATACCTTTAGGCCCGTGTATTTTATGGGCACTTGCGGATATCAAGTCGCATCCTAAATCTGAAACATCAATAGCAAGCTTTCCAAATGCCTGAACACAATCCGAATGAACGATTATATTCTTATTTTTTTCTTTAGCCCCGAAAGCTATCTCGCTAACAGGGAAGACGGCGCCCGTTTCGTTATTAACAAGCATGATTGAAACAAGAATGGTTTTTTCATCGATGGCCGAGATGAACTTTTCTGCATCAATATGTCCGTCAGCGTCAGGGGAAATATATGTAACCTCAAAACCGTTTTCCTCTAAAAACTTGCAGGTGTTTAAAACTGAAGGATGCTCAACTGAAGTTGTAACAATTTTATTTCCGCGCCTTTTTAAAGCATTGGCGGCGCCGATTAAGGCTAAATTATTGGCTTCGGTTCCTGAACCTAAAAAATAAATCTCTTTACTTTCAGCGCCGATTAAGGAGGAAATATCCTCCCTGACGCCGTCAATAAGAACTTCGGAATCAACGCCTAAATCATAAAGCGATGAGGGATTGCCCCATGTGGTTTTAAGGGCATTATTTATATTTTCAATTGCAGTTTCGCATGGCTTTGTAGTAGCGCTGTTATCAAGATAAATAATACCGCTCAAATCTCTGCCTCCAAATATAATAGGTTATAATCCGCCATAATGGCATAATATATGTTTATTATACAATATATTTTAATTTATTACAATAGAAAACCACCAGAAATGTTTAAATAAATAATTAACAAATTTTGAGATAAAATATCTTAAAAAGGAGAATGAATTTATGACTTTAAGTAGAAAAAATCTCGTTCGGGTTGTAAGTTTTTTATTAGCGATTATAATTTCGCTCGGGGTGTTTATTTTTATTGAAAAATATAGGGTTAAAAAGCTTAAAATCGATGCAGAGTATCG
>JAZOQD010000010.1:0-12370 GCA_045655925.1 Acutalibacteraceae bacterium
TTTTTAAGGAAATACTGCCCTACGGGGCGTGGGCGTTTTCTGCGGAGCTTTTATTCCCATTTAGCATAGAGCGTTATACTCTCTGTTACCGGTGAATCTTCCTGCCATAAAATTGTGCAATCCTCATCAATATACCAGCCCTTGAATACCCTGTCCTGCTTAGTTGGTGTTTTTAAATTAACCTGCTCGCCGTGCATAACTCTAATAGGCTCAATATCCGTTCCTCCATTTGCATCAAAAGAAACGATGAACCCGCCACTTTTTACAACCAAAACAAAAGCTATTATAAGAGCAGTTATAAGTCCAAGAGTTATAACATTTGCGGTTTTAAGGCTCATTTTAATATTTTTATAAAGTCCGCCCGACATAAAATCACCCTACCTTCTTGCCAGATATTTTCGCATATCGATAGCGCAAGCGACGAGAATTATAAGGCCTTTTATTATATAGAGCATATTTGCCGAAACCGATAAAAAGTTCAAACCGACAAAAATAATCTGCAACAAGAAAACACCCGTTACAATACCACTGATTTTACCCGTTCCGCCAACAAACGATACACCGCCTATGACGCAGGCGGCAATAGCATCGCTCTCATAGTTAAGGCCCGTATTTGCCGAGCAGGAGGCTATTCTCGCGCCTTCAATGAAGCCTGTTATGCCATACATAATACCTGCCAGAACGAAAACGAGGATAATGGTTCTGAAAACATTAACACCCGAAACATTTGCTGCCTCTTCATTAGAACCCACTGCAAATATATTTTTACCAAACGCCGTTTTGTTCCATATAACCCATATAATAGCAGTAAGAATGGCAGAATAAAGCACATAATTAGGCACCGCAACCGTTCCGATTTTAAACAATGTTCCTCGGACAAAATCAGTGTATGATGAATCAAGTCCAGAGAGCGTCTGCCCATTGTTAGAGCCTATCATAAGATACATCAAAACGCTGCCGAACAAAATAAGCTGAGTTGACAAGGTTACAATAAATGGGTGCAGCTTAAATTTTGCAACAAAAAAGCCGTTTACAAGTCCAACTACTGCACCGATAGCCATAACAATCAGCAAAACCGCCCATAGCGGCAAGGGAGCAAGGTCAGGGAACATTTTTTTAGAATAACCCGTTATCTGCAAAAGCGATGCCGCAACGCAAGCAGTTAAGCCAACGCATCTGCCTGCCGAAATATCGGTTCCGGTAAGGACAATGGCGCCTGCGATACCTAACGCAATCGGCATTCTGGCAGCCGTTAAAGAAATAATATTTACAATAGATGAAAGTGAAAGAAAGGCAGGCACTCTTATCGCAATATAGATAATAGCAATCGCGATGATTATAAACATCGCGTTGTTGAATAATAAATCGGTTACATAACGGCGCTTATCGCTTGGATTAAGCGTTTTGAATTTTGAAAACTTGCCGACTCTTGCAGCTTCATTTTTATCTGACATTTATATAGCTCCTTTAAACATATTTTGCCGCAAGGGTCATTATATCCTCCTGCGTTGCCGTTTTGGCATCGACCTGACCTGCAAGCTTTCCGCCCGACATAACAAGTATTCTATCCGAAACGCCCAGAAGCTCGGGCATCTCAGAGGATACCATTATAACGGTCTTTCCCTTTGCGGCAAGGTTTAATATAAGCTGATATATTTCATACTTGGCGCCAACATCTATGCCTCTTGTGGGCTCATCTAAGAGGAGAACGGTTGGGTCGGTCAACAGCCAACGCCCTAAAATCACCTTTTGCTGATTACCGCCCGACAGACTTCTTATTTTAACCTCTCTGTTAGGGGTTTTAACCCTCAAAGAATTTATACACCAATCGGTATTCTCTCTGGATTTTCTTTTGCTTATAAAGGGTCCCTTTTTAACCGATTTTAAACTCGAAACAACGGTATTTTCCATAATGGATAATATCCCAAAAATGCCGGTTGCGCGTCTTTCCTCGGTTAGTAATGCAAAGCCGTTTTTAATTGAATCTCTGGGATTTTTATTACTTATCAGCTTGCCGCGCAAAAATATGTTGCCTGACTTTCTTGTTGAAAGTCCAAAAAGATTTTCTAAAAGCTCGGTTCTGCCCGAGCCATCAAGCCCTGCAACTCCTAAAATTTCTCCCTCTCTGGCCTTAAAGGAAACACCGTTCAGATTGTTATACACACTTGAAAGATTGTTAACCTCTAATAAAACATCGCCGATGCTATGCGCCTTTTCCGGATAACGATTAGTTAATTCGCGCCCAACCATAAGCTTGATTATTTCGTTCATTGTAAGCTCTTTTGCAGGTTTAGTGGCGATATACTTGCCATCACGCATAACGGTTACTTCATCGGAAATGCGCAAAATTTCCTCCATTTTATGAGAGATATAAATTATTCCGCAACCGCGTTTTTTAAGCATATCTATAATTCTAAACAGATGCTCAACCTCTTTTTCGTTAAGCGATGAGGTTGGCTCATCAAAAACAATGATTTTGGCATCATAGGATATAGCCTTTGCAATTTCAACCATCTGTCTTTGAGAAACCGAAAGCCTGCTCATTACAGTTTTAGGGTCAATACTAAGGCCTAAATCCTTAAATATCTCCCTTGTTTTCTCTTGCATCTTTTTTTCGCTCGTAAAGGGCAACCATTTTGAAACCTTAGGGAAACGCCCAAGCCACATATTATCCATAACGTTGCGCTTCAGCGCCTGATTAAGCTCCTGATGAACCATTGCAATTCCGCCTGAGAGCGCCTCAGCAGAATTTTTAAAATCAACCTCTTTATTGAAAAGAAATATTTTGCCTGCGTCTTTTCTGTAAACGCCGAAGAGGCATTTCATAAGAGTAGATTTTCCTGCGCCGTTTTCACCCATAAGGGCATGAACTGTTCCCGCCTTAACCTTAAGACTAACATTATCAAGAGCTTTAACTCCGGGGAAAACCTTTTCAATATTATCCATTTTTAAAATCACATTATTTTCACTCATTTTCCCCGAAGCTCCTTTTAATTACTGCTCTTTAGTATATGCCGCATAGGGTATATTTACTCGCCAAGAGCCGATGATGTTTTCCTTATTTATATCCTTAAACTTTTCTTCATTATTTCTAAGGTTGGTCATCAGCTTACTGATAACATCTGCCATGGCCTCGGCATCCTGCTTAATTGTTCCCGTCATTCTGCCATTTTTAATTGCCTCTTTTGCAGCATCGGTTGCATCAACGCCAAAAACAGGAATGGTTTTCCCGCCCTTTTTGTTATAGCCTGCCGCCTCAAGTGCCGAAACTGCGCCCAAAGCCATCTCATCGTTATTCGCAATAACAAGCTCGACCATATTTTTGTTAGACTCGCTATATTGTGCCAAAATTGTGCTCATATAATTGGTTGCCGAGGATGCTGACCAAAGACCGTCCTGGTCAACAAGATAGCTGTTAACATTTGCTTCATCATAAAAAAGGAGCTCGGGCTTGCCTGCCTCTTTAAGCAAAGCATTGCAGTCCTCAACGGCATACTTTGTTCGGGCTATTGCCTCCATATTTCCCTCTTGGCCCTTAAAAAGAACATAGCTAATCTTGCCGTCCTTGTTTATATCAACCGCATCATAATTTTCAAGTAAATAGTTGCCTATCATCTCGCCCTGCATATGACCTGCAAGTTCATAATCGGTTCCGACAAAAACGCATTTTTCATAGCTTGAAACAACCGATTCATCAACCGAACGGTTAAAGAAAATAAGCGGAATATCAGCAGCTCTTGCCTTTTCAACAATAGTTGAAGCGGCATCGTTTGAGCCTGTATAAACAACATTTACAATAAGCCCTGTTGCACCTTTAGAAACCGCAACATCAATCTGATCCGTCTGTGAAGACTGATTGCCGTTTGCATCATAATCGTTATAATCAATATCGGCTTCATCAAGGTATTTATCCAACGCCGAGCGAACACTCGAAATATATGCATCGCTATAGGTATAATAGAAAACTGCAACCTCACCATCACCACCACGGCTACAACCCGCAAATGATAATGCCATTAAAACTGTTACCAAAAAACAAGAAAAAAACCTTTTCATTTTATTTCCTCCAATATTTTTTTGCCTTGCGGCAGTTATATTATGCCCGTAAAATTTGAAATAAATGAAAAAATTTCCGCAAAAAAACAGAACCGAGGATAAATCCTCGGTTCTGTTGGTTTTTTAATGTAAAACTGCGCCGTTATCGGTCAATATTTTCTGTAAAGCGGTTATATCAATATCCCCAACCGCCAGAGCTTTCTCTTTTGCCAAACCCGCCGCAACACCTGCCACCTACAACGATAATATCATAATGCATTAAAATCACCATCACTATTATATTACTGTTTGCGTTTTATATATTAAATCTTCCGTTTTCTAGCATTTTTTGTGCCGCCAACATAACGCCGACCTTTGCGCTATGGAAGTTAAGGCCGCCCTGCAAGAATACCGCAAACGGTTCGCGCAAGGGAGCATCTGCCGAAAGTTCAATGGATGAGCCTAAAGTAAATGCGCCTGCCGCCATAATAATATCGCAGTCATATCCCGGCATTTCACTTGGCTCGGGTGCAGCAAAGGAATCAATTGGCGAACCGCTTTGGATTCCTCTGCAAAAATCAATGAGCGATTCCGGATTGCCAAGCTCAATAGTCTGAATTATATCGGTTCTTTTAGCATCAACCTCGGGCGATACCTTATAACCAAGGGTTTTAAAGAGCGCTGCCGCAAAAACGGCGGTTTTAAGCGCCTCGCCAACAACATGCGGCGCCGAAAAAAGTCCCATATAAAGCTCTCTTGTATGCCCTAAAGAAGCGCCAACCTCTGCGCCTACACCGGGTGCTGTTAATCTATAGCTGCATTTTTCAACAAGCTCTTTTTTACCTGCAATGTATCCGCCTGTTGAAGCAATACCGCCGCCCGCATTTTTGATAAGCGAGCCAGCCATTATATCGCAACCAACCTCTACCGGCTCCATTTTTTCAACAAACTCGCCATAGCAGTTATCAACCATAACTATTGTTTTTGGCGAAAGTTTTTTGACAAGCGCCGCCATTTCTCCGATTTTTTCAACAGAAAGACTTGGTCTTAACGAATAGCCCTTAGAGCGCTGAATATATGCCATTTTATAATTTTTCTGCTTTAAGGCTTGCTCTATAGCCGCCATATCAGGCGTGCCGTCCGCTTTTAAATCAACCTGCTCGTAATTTATATTGAAATCCTTTAACGAGCCATCAGACTCGCCATCAATTCCAAGAACACCGATAAGAGTATCATAGGGTCTGCCTGTTAAGCAGAGCATTGTATCTCCAGGCCTTAAAAGACCAAAAAGAGCAACGGTCAATGTATGGGTTCCTGAAACGAAATTATGACGGATAAGCGAGCTTTCGGCACCAACACATTGGGCGAAGACCTCTTCTAAAGTATCTCGGCCTCTATCGTTATAGCCATAACCTGTTGAAGCGGCAAAATGAGATTCGCTAATCGAATTATTTATAAATGCCGATAAAACTTTTTTAGTATTATATTCGGTTATAGAATCAATCTCTTTAAAAGGCTTTTCGCAATTTTCGAGTGCCTTTTCCGCTAACGCCTCTAAGCGCTCATCTGTTTTAAAAAAACTCATATGTATTTTCCTTTAAAAATTTAATATTGCATAATTTTTATAATCCAAAAAACCGCATTTTTTATAAAACGGGGCTACTAAATCCTCCGCCGCAACAACGATTTTTGTATTGGGGTATTTTTTTAAGGCTTTTGCGCAAACCGCCAAGACTGCTTTTTTACCCTCTCCCTTGTTTCGCGCAGTTTTATCGGTTGCAACACCCGTTACCATAGAAAATTCCTCGGTCATAAACCCTATAACCGCCGCCGAAATTTCTGACACATAATATTCGGCAGAATTATGATTTACTCTTATGCTTAAATCGGGATAAAATTCCTCAAACGACGGCAATAAAAGCGCACCGTCTAACCCAAAGGACAAGATATTATAAACCTCGCTTATTTTGCCGTTTTGACCTATAAAATCCTGCGCTTCACCGCAAAACTCATAAATCGGAACGGTTTTGAACTTCTTTTCCATAAATAATTCGGCAACCCATTTCTCACAAAAAACCTCGGCGGATAAAAATAAGAAGAAATCAGAAAGCTCATTAAAATCCGCATTGTCTTTAGCGCAAAGCGAAAACCCTGCGCCCGTTCTTCCCATAAAAGCCGTTATTTCAGCGCCATCAGACTGAACATACATCTCAACGCCCAAGGTTTTATTATAGGTATTATAATAAGCCTTAATTCTATGATAACTAAGCTCGTTACAAAACTGCTCGGGCAGATTTTCAATTTTCTTAATCATCTATCTCGCCCAATGCTATTTTTTCTATCATTTCTTTTGCTAATGAATGAACGGCCAAAATATCCTCTTTTGATGCAACGCTTGATGCCGAATGAATATATCTGCATGGAACCGATATTGCAAGGGTTTTAACACCGCCGCGGCTAACGTTTATAGCACCCGCGTTATTTCCACCTGCAACCGCTCTTTTTACCTGGCATGGTATGCCTTTTTGCTTGGCTACTTCCTTTGCCGCTTCAAAAAGTCCTCGGTCATACATTGTTGCTTTATCCATAAAGGATAAAACTGCGCCTGCACCTATATTGCAAACTGTTTTTTCCTCTGCAACGCCTCTTATATCGGAAGCAGTTGTTGATTCAATAACAATTGAATACTCAGGGTCAACCGAAAAAGCCGCAGCCTTAGCGCCTCTTAAGCCAACCTCCTCCTGCACAGAAAAGGTTGCATAAAAATCATATTCGGCATTTTTTATAAGGTCTATTAAAATTGCAACGCCCGCACGGTCATCAATCGCTTTTGAAACAAACAAATTACCTAA
Organism: Acutalibacteraceae bacterium; assembly: GCA_045655925.1. Lineage (GTDB taxonomy): Bacteria > Bacillota > Clostridia > Oscillospirales > Acutalibacteraceae > UMGS172. Next base: position 6,888 of record JAZOQD010000010.1, read on the forward strand.
GGGCTGGAAGCCTTCCATAAATACTGCCGTTTCACCGATATTCACTAAATTTAAAGCCTCTTCCTTACTGGATGCGCCAATATCTATATAAAGACTATCTGCATCAGGCAATTTTCCTTTTTCTGATGACGACAAAAGATGCACAGGCTTCATAGAAATAACGCCCTTAACGCCACGCTCAGTAACAACTCTTCTTGCCAATAAAACCGCGGTATCAATTCCGCCAACGGTTTCGAATTTCAAAAATCCCTCAGCCGTTACTGCGGTAATTATAAACCCAACCTCATCCATATGAGCGTCAACCATTATGCGCTTTGCGGCTCTTTTTTTGCCGCGAACAAAGGCAATAATATTGCCCATATTATCGGTTTTAATATCGGCATAATCTTTAATTTCAGAAATTATATAGTTCCTGACCGAATGCTCGGCACCCGAAGTGCCATTAAGCTCGGTCAATTTTTTTATCATCTCAATCATTTTCTCACCGACTGATAATATATTCTGCCAAAAGCTCTGCAACCGCCTCGATATCGCTAATATCGACTATCTCAGACGGGGTATGCATATTGCGAAGCGGAATTGAAACAAGGCCGCATTTAACACCCTCGCGGTTTACTGCAACAACATCGGCATTGGTCGAGGTTTTAGAACCCATAACCTCAAACTGATGAGGTATATTTTTCTCTTTAGCCAAATTTTTTAATTTTTCGGTAACCTCTCTTGATAAAACGGGAGAAATACCTATCATTCCGCCCTTGCCTAAAACGCCCGATTTTTCTTCGGCAACTCCTAAAGCGTTACCGAAACTTACATCAACAACAATTGCTTCATCGGGGTTTATATAAAACGCGGCAGTTTTAGCGCCATCTGAGCCAATTTCTTCCTTATCGCTTAAAAGAATGGAAACCTTAACATTTAAGGGTCTGCTTTTAAGAATTTCGGCAACCTTAATAAGCGCTGCAATCGATGCCCTATTATCAAGCGCCTTTGCAGAAACGACGCCTTTATTAAGCTCTATGAAAGGGGACTCAAAAGTTACCCTATCGCCTATTGAAATTATATCTTCGGCATCAGCACCAAGACCTGTATCAATATAAAGGTTTTCGAGCAGCATTACCTCATCAGAGCCTTTTGAAAGATGGGGCGGAACGCTTTGGAACACGCCTAAAACTGTTTTCTTTCCATGAATTTTAACCCGCATTGCAGGAAGCATTCTCGCATCTATGCCGCCTGCCGCCGCAACCGAGATAAAACCGTCCTTACAGCTTGTTACAAACATTCCGATTTCATCAATATGAGCATCAAGCAAAACTGTTTTTTCGCCCTCGCCCGATGTTGCTATAAGGCTTCCGTTATAGCGCTCGACCTTGGAAAATTCCTTAAGATACTTTTCGGCAACCTCCAGTGCGCCAAAAAGTCCTCCCATAGAATCAGCCTCGGTAAGCTCTTTTAATATATCTTTTAAATTCATTATTTCACCGTTATTTCAAATTGTTAACAAGATCTTTATAATGGCGGCCTCTTGCAGCAAAATTGGGATAAGCATCAAAACTTGCGCAAGCAGGGCTAAGGGTTACAATATCACCCGGCACTGCCATTTCATGAGCAACCATAACCGCTTCTCTGTAATCATTAACGCGAACAATCTCGGGATTGCCTTTTTTATATCCGGGGTCAGATTTAATTGCTTTTTCAATTTTATCAGCAGTCGGTCCGTTTAATATAAGCAGCTTAACCTTATCAACAACATATGGCGCCATTGGTTCAAACGGAATATGCTTATCGTATCCGCCTGCCAACAGAATAACCTTCTGATTAAAAGCTTTAAGACCTGCAATAGTTCTTGTCGGGCTACTTGCAATAGAATCGTTATAATATTTAACGCCCTCTACCTCGCGGACAAACTCAATTCTATGCTCAACGCCTGCAAACTCCTGAGCGACCTTGCGGATACTATCCGCACCAACATAGCCCCAAACTGCAGAAATCGCAGCAAGATAATTTTCAACGTTATGGTCGCCTAAAATTGTTATATCATCTCTATGCATAATGGGAACAGAAATACCTCTATAGGAGAGGTTGAGATATCCGTCCTTACCTAACCAAGCGCCGTTTTTAACCGGCTTTTTCATAGAGAAAGACATTTTCTGACCGCGGACTGCGGGACTGAAACCTGCAGTTATATCGTTTTCAACATTTAAAACTGTTCTTGAAAAGGCATTCTGATGAAGAAGGATGTTTTTCTTAGCGTCGATATACTCATCCATATCCTTATGAACATCGAGATGATTGGGAGCAACATTAGTTACAACCGCAATATCGGGACCCTTTCGCATTGAAATAAGCTGGAAGGATGAAAGCTCAACAACAACATAGTCATCAGCAGTAATATTCTCTATTTCGGGAAGCAGAGGATTGCCTATATTTCCGCCAACAAAAACATTCTTGCCTTCAGCCTTTAACATTTCGGCAATAAGGGTGGTTGTGGTAGTTTTTCCGTCTGAACCTGTAACTGCAAATATGGTTGCAGGGCAAAGATCAAAGAAAACCTCCATCTCACTTGTAACTGCAATTCCGTTATCTCTGGCGGCGGCAAGCTCAGGCAGATCAAAATGCATGCCGGGGGTTCTGAATATCATATCAACCTCTAAATCATCGAGGTAGCTTTCGCCGAGCTTTAACTCTGCACCCTTAGCCTCAAGTTCATCGGCAACTGCACCGATTTGCTCTCTTGTTCTGCGGTCGCAGGCATAGACCCTTGCACCCTTAGAAAGAAATTTATAAATAAGAGATGTATTGCTGACACCGATACCGCACATTGCGATTTTCTTGCCCTGTAGTGCTTCAAAAAACTGTTTGCAATCCATAAATAAATCTCCCTTTTATGTATTTAAAATACAAAATAACCATATACATAATTATTATACTTTTTTTAAAATAAAATATCAATATAAACTCATAAACATTTTGCCAATATTAAGCAATTTTTAAACCAATAACTAAATTTAATTGGTTCTGTTATCGGGACAGTGGTATTGTTAGAATAAATATAGAAAATAACAAAAAAGTGCTTGACAAAGTCAAGCGCCAATGCTAAAATAAAGATACCGAACAAATGTTCGGAAAGGAGAATTGCTATGTTTTTCATTCAAACTTTAATCGAGTTCGCAGTTGCAGGGTTTATTATCTGGGGTTTATTCAATGAATCAAAGCTGGTTGATTTTGAGGATAAAATAGCCGCCAAGTTCAAAAAGAATTCCCCCTGCCCCGCTGATAGTAACTACTATAGAACCGAGGTTTCAAGCGGCGAAAATCGTTGCGCTTAAGATACATATATTTTATGCCAAAATATAAAGCCGATAGCAAAAACTGCTATCGGCTTTATATTATTTTACGGGATAAAGTTCAACAGAATATCCGTCTTGGCGGAACTTATCAATAACGCTGCCTAACACCTCTGTATTAGCTTTTGAAACTGCATGCAAAAGATAGAGTGCACCCGGGTGGGCATTAGAGGTTATCTTATTAAAAGCCTCCTCGTTAGTTGGTTGTTCATCGGGCTCCCAATCCTTATAAGCATAGCTCCAAAACAAAGTTTCATATCCCAGCTCCTGAACCAGTGCCAGAGTTCTTTCGCTATACTGGCCCGACGGGAAACGGAACAATTTCATCTCATAATTGAACTTTTCAACCATATAGTTATGAAGTCCTATGAAATCCTCATAAACTGTCTGCAAATCCTTTTCAGGATAAGAGAAATGCTTGCTGCTATGGTTGCCGACGATATGCCCTTCATCTATCATTCTTCTGATAAGCTTGGGGTTGGATTTAGCATAGCTTAGAGTTACAAAGAAAACCGCTTTAACATTCTTTTCCTTTAATGTATCGAGAATGTCATCGGTATAGCCGTTTTCATATCCCTCATCAAAGGTAAGATATATCTTCTTTTCGTTTTCCATTATGAACTTTGCATCATATTTGCCATATTTTTTCTGTGCGCTTAATGAACCTGTTGGCCTGTTGAGCGAGTCCTTATGAGTTCCCTGCCCCCAACCGTCCTTCTCATTACTAAGAGCAGTTATTCTGGCTAATGTTTCTTTGGGAATTTCGGGAATATTTATAGGCTTCGGCGCGGTAGATGAAGTTACATCAGAAGAAACCTGTTGGGCAGATGATACATTGGTTGACTCTGCCGCAGATGAGCTTTCAGAGCTTACCTGAATATATGAATTATCAGAGGATGCGCCGATTTCGGTATTATTTATTTTTATAAAAAGAACAACTGTTGCAGTAAGCAAAAGCAACGCCGCTATAAAAAAACATAAAACCACTTTCAAAAGGTGGTTTTTCTTTTTACGTCTTGCCATTTCATCATCCCCTTTACATATATAATACTTATTTTTAACCTTTAGGTCAACGATAGTTACAGTATTTTAACCGTTAATTTTTGGCAACAAAAAAACCTCTTGAGAAAAACTCAAGAGGTTTTAAAAGTTTTAATTAGCGACGGCGGAAACCTGATCTGTTTCCATCCTTTTTAGGACGACGCTCGCCCTCATCACCGTTATCCTCAGCAACCATACCATCAAGCTCTATCAAAGCATCACGGCGGGAGAGGTTAATTCTATCGCGGTCATCAATCTCGGTAACCTTAACCTTGATTAAATCGCCAACAGAAACAACATCCTCAACCTTGCCAACACGCTTAACATCAAGTTTGCTGATATGAACAAGACCCTCAACACCGGGAGCAATCTCAACAAATGCGCCGAACTCCATAAGTCTTGTAACGGTTCCCTGATAGAATGCGCCAACCTCAGGACCTTTAGCGATAATCTCGATAACACCCATAACTGCCTGACCCTTTTCAGTATCAAGAGTTGAGATGAATACGCGACCATCTTCTTCGATATTGATTACGCAATCAAAGAGCTCCTGAAGTTTCTGGATAACCTTGCCCTGCTTACCGATAACATCACCGATTTTTTCGGGATTGATCGACATTGTGAGCATCTTGGGAGCAAAAGGCGAAAGCTCTTTTCTCGGCTCAGCAATAACAGGAAGCATAATTTCATCGAGAATATAGTTACGAGCCTTATTGGTTTTCTGGAAAGCCTCTTTAATGATTTCAGGAGTAAGACCGTGAACCTTCAAATCCATCTGGATTGCAGTAATACCCTTCTTGGTTCCTGCAACCTTAAAGTCCATATCTCCATAGAAATCTTCAAGGCCCTGAATATCAATCATAGTCATAAAGTCGCCCTTAACGCCGTCATCTCCGGTGATAAGACCGCAAGAAATACCTGCAACGGGAGCCTTAATGGGAACACCTGCTGCCATAAGAGCAAGAGTTGAACCGCAGATAGAGCCCTGAGAGGTTGAACCGTTAGAGGAAAGAACCTCAGAAACAACACGAATGGTATAAGGGAACTCATCAACCGACGGAATAACAGGAAGAAAGTCGGAGGCCAAGCGGTCTTAGG
>JAZOQD010000011.1:0-9512 GCA_045655925.1 Acutalibacteraceae bacterium
CGAAAAACTAAAAAATGCTAAAGAAGATATGATTGTTCTTCATCCGCTGCCAAGAGTCAATGAAATATCAACTGCAGTTGATGATGATAAAAGAGCATGTTATTTCAAACAAGCAAAGTATGGTAAATATATAAGAATGGCACTTATTTTGAAATTGTTGGGGGTGGAATAAATGCGCGTTGATTCAATGAAAAACGGTATCGTTATCGACCATATATCCTCAGGCAAGGCTATGGATATTTATAATATGCTTGGTCTTGACGAGCTCGATTGCACCGTTGCAATTTTGAGAAATGTTCCAAGCAAAAAGATGGGCAAAAAGGATATAATTAAAATTGACTGCGATATAGATATAAATTTTGATGTTTTAGGATTCCTTAGCCCTAATATAACGGTCGATATTGTGCGTGATGGTGCAGTTGTTGAGAAGAAGCATATCGATTTACCTGAGCAGTTAACCGATATCCTAACCTGCAAAAATCCGAGATGTATAACATCAACCGAGCAAGATATCCACCATATTTTTAAACGTACCGATGCTAAAAACGGAGTTTACCGTTGCATCTATTGCGATACGAAAGCAAAATAAAACTATTTGCAAAAAAATAATATTTATATAAAAAACCTCGATGAATTTCATCGAGGTTTTTTATATTGTTTTTATTTTCCAATGGTATATAATTTGTCTTTTTCAACAAGGGTAAAAGTGCAATCTTTCAAATAATGACTGATTTTATTTAACTGAGTTTTAGTTACCGATGAAAATTCTTTGTTGCTGACATTTGGGGTTTTACCGTAAATTGCGCGGTAAATCAAATGAGCACCAACAAAACCTGCAAGAGTATTACTGTGTTTATGATAATCGTCAATGCAAAAATTAAATTCATCGAGTTGAGGCGTTATGAGATTGTCAATTTCTGCTTTCCAGTCAAGTAGAACAGCATAGGATGAGTATTTCTTAACGGCGTTATCAATAACAGTTCGTTGCTCGTTGTGAGCAGGGAATATTGCAAGTTTTGTTTTTGAATTTTTGCAAGCTGATACAATTGTTTCAAACGCGGTAACATCTCTTTCAGTTGCAAAGAAGCCACACATAAAGACTGCAGAATAGTTGCCATCGGCAATGCTTTTTACTCTGGCAGGGTCAGATGTATGTGTGCTGACATTTGCCATACCTATTGATACTGCTTCAACAACAATATCTTTACCGACCATTTCCTGCAAAGTTGTTCCGATATTTGATGAATTTATAAAACTATTTCCGAGAATAAGAATTTTCTTTCGGTTATCTGTTAGTTTTAAGGCACCGATATTATCTTCTGTTTTAGCCGGAGTAGTTGTAGCATAATCAACTATTCTTATAGTTGTGTTTTTGCTAACTTCCTCGTAGCGAGTTTTTAATGTAAACTCTCTTTTTTTGGAATTCTCGTTTTTGTATATATAGTTGAAAACATGTTCAAAAGATGAATCGGATGTTCTATAAATATTATGAATAACTTCAACACCCAAAAACGAGGTGTTGTATTCGTAAAGCGAGGTTCTGCTCTCTTTTGGAATGCCTGCTACTATTTCGCCAATATTTTTTCCATCTCTTCTGATTTGTAATGCAGAGGCAGATTTGGTGATCGACCATTCTTTAGGAAGCGAAAGGTTAAGGGAGAGCGAATCGTTTGGAGATTTCACATAAATATTTTTAAATCCTGAAGGGATAAAGCATTTTATATCTTCATAGGGTTGTTTTTCTGTTTCAATTACAGAAGCTGTTTGTGAGTTACTTGTTAAAGATGATGAGTTCGAAATTGTTGAGTCTTTAATTTTATTATCTTTAGTGCAACCTACTGACATAATAATAAAAAAAGTCAATAGAATTATAAATACTTTCTTCATTATACTTTCTCCAAAATGGTTTATTTCGTTTTGCTTATTTAATCCAAATCCTTCCAACTAAACTCGCCGTTTTCTAAAATCATATAACTGTGCTTAGAGTTTGCTTTAGGAATTGAAACCGAACCGGGATTTATATAAGTATAATTTTCATAAACTCTTTTTGCCGGTATATGAGTATGACCGCAAAGCAGAATATCGCCTTTAGATAAAGGGGGAAGCTTATCCTCATTATAGTTATGACCATGGGTTGCATAAATGGTTTTACCGTCAATATAAAGCACAGCATAATCTGCAAGAATCGGGAAGGGAAGAACCATTTGGTCAACCTCGGTATCACAGTTGCCTCTTACGCAAAGAATAATATCCTTGTAATCACTTAAAAGCGATATAACCTTTTTAGGATTATAGTCTTTCGGCAAATCGTTTCTCGGACCGTGGTATAAAATATCACCCAGTAATAAAAGCTTATCAGGGTTTTCTAGTTTTACAGCTTCAATCAGCTTTTTGCAATAGTATTCTGAGCCATGTATATCTGAGGCAATCATCAGTTTCATTAGAACACATCCTATCTTTTTGGTCACATTATAATAATATCAAAATATCAATATTTTTGCAACGCTTTTGATTGACTTTTAATACAATATTTGGTATTGTTATGGTAAGCAAACTCACATATTATGTATTTTGTTTGCAAATATTATTTTCTTTTTGCAAAAAGAAAAGGTTGTGATTAACTTATGTATCCGCAGATTCTTTATTGGAAATGGAACGATGATCAGTTAGACCCGAAAGTAGTAGAAAGGAAGGCCTATGATATTATAAATCGTAGTTGCTTTACCGATATCTACATGGCTCCTCATAGTATGAGTGACCCTGATTCAACATACTTGAGTCCCGTTATGAGAGCGAGAGTTGCAGAGGCAAACAAAATCTTTACCGATAACGGCAGAAGATTATTTATTGATATCGATGTTCGTCATGAACCGGCTGTTTACTATAGAAAATCAAAAGAATTGGCTCACCTTGTTCATCATATTGATGCTGATTTAGATGAAAACGGAAAGGCTTTTGTTGAGTTGCCTGAAAACAAATGCTTTGACCACCGCGGCGTTGAGGACCCCTCATTGCATGAGTTCGAAGGCGTAAACTACATAAGCGAGATTTTAGCAGCATATGTTGTTGATATGGTCGGCGAAGGCTATTATAAAGAGGATACAGTTACCGATATTTTAGGCAAAATCGAAATATCGGAAAAAGACGGAAAGTATTTTGCAACAATTGATGCAGGAAAGGAAAATGCAGGAAGACATTGTTTCTTCTATCCGAGCTATTGCATCCGTATGCCCGACCTTATGAGTGATGTATATCTTGAGTGTGAGGCAGAGCTTTTTGAGGCGGTTAAGGATATTCCCGTAGCAGGCGCTTGTGTTGATGAGTGGGGCTTGAGAACACTTGTTTACAAGATGACCAATCCTTGCTTCTACTATTCGAAATCAACTGCCGAAAAGTATAAAGAGCAGAGTGGCAGAGATTTCAAAAAAGACCTTCTTTATTTCTTTTATGCTCCTGAAGGAAAGCTCAGCGAGAGCATTAAGGTTGTAAACGATTATATTCGCACTATTCGTAAGCAAGAGGTTAAGGGCGAACAGTTGGTTTATGACTTGACCAAAAAATATTTCGGCAAAGATGCTTTTGTTGGTTGCCATCCTACTTGGTGGGGCTCTAATATTAGCCTTGCCTTTGAAATTTTCCATAATGGTATGGACTGGTGGGAAGTTCCCAGAGATTATGCTCAGACTGATGAGAAAGTTTCAATACCTGTTCGTAACTCGTTAGCTCGTCCGTTACCCAAGCCGGTTTGGTATAATATGTGGTATTCACAGATGACTATGGATATCAAAACATATTTCAAAGAAACCTGGATTAACGCCCGTTTCGGCGGCAGAACTCACCACCTTGGCTATGAATGCTATGAGCCCGGCGTTGTTCTTACTCTCTGGGAAGAGGGAAGACTTGAGGCAATTTCAGAGATGGAAGAGCAGATTGCAAAGCTCAATAAGTTCCAGAAAGCAAAGCCTGATGCAAGAGTTCTTTATATTTTTGGTATGGAATCATTTACCAACTGGCATATAGCTAACCATGGTATTACTATTCTTCCTTACCATCTTTCAAACGTTAAAGAGCCTATGGCGCTTTCTAACCAGTTATTCGCTAAGAACATTCTCCATGATATGACACCTTCTTCTGAGATTGACAGGGGAACTATAACCTTTAACGGTGAAAAGGCGGTTTGCGGCGGTCATACCTATGATGCGGTTGTTCTTGTTCATCCGAATGGATGCAACAAGAAGACTCTCGAGTTCTTCGATGAGTATTCAAAGGTTAATAAGAACCTTATCGTTATCGGTAATTGCGAATATCTTGATGATGGTTCTAAGATTGACCATAAGTTCAATACTGAGTATTTCTTCCAGGATATGCCTACCGGCGAGCAGGTGGTAGAAATCCTTGATAAACTCGGAGTTGCTCATAATATGACCGAGCAGTATTGCGTATTTGAGGATTCGAGCGTTATTGCAACAACTGACGGTGCTTTAAATGTAGGCAACCCGTTATCTTGCGATTTCAAAATCGGTGATCATGAGGTTTCCTTCGAGGGAACAGACTTTGTTGCAGTAAGAATTGAGGGCGATAAGCCTGAGTTCTGCTACGGAACAGCTGATAAACTTACTATTGATGGTAAGTCAGTCCTTTAATATTTTAAAAGCAGGTTGGGTAAAACCAACCTGCTTTTCATTTTTCTTGACGGGAATTCAAAAATTTGGTAACATATTTTTATAAATGCCGGAGGTAATTTAATATGCATATTTCGCATGAAGTTGAAGAAGTTTTTGAAGAAGCTCTGCATGAAATAACCGAAGTATTTACCGAAGAAGAACTAATTTCCCATAGCCACCATAAAAAATTAGAAAAAATAATTCTCGTTTTGAGAAATTCAGCAGTCTTAGTTGCACTTTTGCTTTTTGTAGCTTCACTATTTCATTTTGAGGGTTATAATATAATTAAAGCAGTAGCGTATTTTGTCGGCGCGTTTGCCTATGTTTGTGAGATATTGCTTTTAACCGATTGCTTAACAACCAAAGTTCCGCATAGTGAAATGTTTATGGCTTATTGCTTTGGCCCGCTATACATACTAATGGGTCTTGGATACTTATTATAAAATTTAAAGCCCTTAACCGATATTAGCGGTTAAGGGCTTTATTTATGCTTTTGCTGCTTCTTTGTTCTTTAATAGTTTATACATTTCTTCTGTTGCAAGTCTTGCTTTTGCAACAATATCATCTTTAGTTTTCGGGAAGCAATAATATAATGTTTTGCTATCGCCAATACATATAACATCGCCGATTTCATACCAGTAGTAATCTGAATACAAACTATATGAAGCGGCGGGGGAATGAGTAAAATCAATTTTGCCTTCGCAACCGGTCAGATGGAAACCGTCAACTGTGTGAACAAGCCTTCCGTCGCCAACCTTATAAACAGCCTTTGTGTTTACTAACATATAAATATCAACCGGTAGGTCTAGTTTATATGTTCCGTTTGTTATTTCCTCTTTAACGCATTGACGCTCCCAACTATACCAATCGGGGATATGGTTGAATTTTTCCTCGCAGTTGAGAGCTTTTAAGTAACCCAACTCGGTCAATTCATAGGAAGCACCGCATTTTTTGCATGTAATTGTTGTTCCTTTGCCCTCCATACTTGCCTCATCAAGACAATGAGGGCATTTGTAAAGTGCGCGGTTGAGAAAATCAGCTCTGAATTTTTCATCTACTATGATTCCGTTTTCCTGTTGCCAACGGAAATTATCAAATGAAAACTGTTCGGCTAAAATATCGTTTATTTCGCTTGACGATTTAGCCTTAATATCATCGGGGGATAAGAGATAAATCATATCCGCCGAAACCTTAACCTTTCTTATCTGTAGATTGTTATAAAGCGGGTCTCGCTGAAATGCACCGTAGGTTTTAATCATAACAACGGGAACATTGAGCAGCTTTATAAGTCTTCCAAGTGAAGAGGGAAGGTCGGTTGCAGTTCCGTCAAAGCTATAGCTTGCTTCGGGATACATAAGCACCGAAGAGCCTAACTTTTTGAACGAATTAGAAAGATTTCTGATAAGCTTAGGGTCTGCAACAAACTTATTAGTCGGTATGCAGCCAAGCTGGCGCATAAGCCAACGCTTGCCAACAAAGCCGTCAGAGGTGCAAACAATATTAAAGGGCCTCGGATAAAGTATAACCGATGCTATTTTCAAATCAATAAAGCTTGAATGGTTCATTAAAATCAGGCAGGGCTCCTTTTTGCCCAATTTTTCCATACCGATTTTATTACATTTAAACCTTGTTGCAATCAGGTCGAAAATTGATAGAATACAAAGTAATGTTCTGAATATTATGCTCGGCTTTTTATGCTTAAAAGGCTTGTCTGCCTTTAAGTTTATAACCTCATCATAGGATAAAACCTTGGTTTTGATTTTCATTGTTCCACCTCAAAAATATTTTATGCCGCATTGTATTATTAAAAGAAAGAAATTTTTGTATTAAACTTTAGTTTTAACAAACGCTTTTCTGTATGAAACAGGCGTCATATTATAAGCGTTTGAAAAAACCTTGGTAAAATAGTTCTGGTCGGAGAATCCGCAGGAAACCGCAATAGCTTTTATAGTTTCATCAGATTCGCGGATAAGCTCTTCAGCTTTCATCAAACGGTATTTTGAAATATATTCACCAACAGTAATGTTGAATTTTGACTTAAACTTGCTCATTAAGGTTGTTCTGCTGCAAGCAAAAACCGCGCAAAGATTTTCAACCGAAAGGTCGCCCGAATAATTCATATGTATATAATGCCTTAAACGAATCGCAAGGTCATCGTATTTTGGCGCAACCTTTTTAGATTGGGTTAAATACTCCGCAATTATCGAAAGAATATTAACATAGCTGCTTTGATTCTCAACGGGTATTTTAGGGATAGCTTCTATAATAGCTTCAAGCTTTGCTTTATCGTCGGTAAAATCTGCTGACAGACTTTTTATTTTATCAATACTAAAATCATTATCATCAGATATTTGCCCCATCATAAAAAATCCAGAAAGAACGCCGTAGTGATAAATGGGCGCAACCGTTTCGATCAGTCCGCAATGGCAAGTATATGTATAAGTGCTTCCTGTGCTCAAGACCTTTTCAAAAGCGAATCTGTCAGCATCCTTGCAGCGCTTTGCTACAGATTTATTCTGCTGGACAAAGGCGCAAAATTCAGTTAAACTGTCAGGGTAGGCGGCGATTTCGTTGAAGTCAACATCGTGAATTGATATTCTTGCGTTGGTTATCTTATGAAAATCGCGTAAAATAGAGAATATTTGTAAATTAGAGTCCAATTTTTTCACCTTTCGTCCTTTTTAGTCCTATTTTACTAATAATTATACATTTTTTCTATGGAATAATCAACCCCAAGGCTATAAAATATTGTTTAGATACCCCATTTTATTTTTGGAGGCATAATATGAGAGATACTAAGTTAGAAAGAATGATAAATGAAGCAATAAGATGCTTTCAGTTTAAAGGAGTTTTTCATGATTTCAGAAAATATGGTAACGGTCATATAAACGATACCTTCCTCGTTCGTTTTATTGATGAAAACGGAAAAAAGACTAAGTATATTCTTCAGCGAATAAACAGTAACGTTTTCAAAAAACCTGCAGAGGTTATGTCTAATATTATTAAGGTGACCGAGCACCTCAAAAAAGCTATCGAGGCTTATGACGGAGATCCTGAACGCGAAACCTTAACCGTTATTAAAACAAAAAGCGAAAAAGGATATTATATTGATGGTTATGGTTTTTGCTGGCGTGCATTTATTTTTATAACCGATTCTGTTTCTCTCGATTTGCCCGAGGATGATAACGATTTCTATCAGAGTGCAGTTGCTTTCGGTAATTTCCAGAGAATGTTGGGTGATTTTCCGGCATCAGAGCTTTTTGAAACAATTCCCAACTTCCATAATACCCCTAAAAGATACGAGAACTTCTTGGTATCCTTAGAGAAGAATGCATCGGGAAGAAAAGATACCGCTTTAGAGGAAATCGAGTTTGTAAACAAAAGAAAAGATTTTATGAGTCTTTTAGAGGATAGTCATAAAGAAGGCAAACTGCCGCTCAAAGTTACCCATAATGATACTAAAATGAACAATGTTATGCTTGATAAGGATACAAGAGAGCCGGTTTGCGTTGTTGACCTTGATACCATTATGCCGGGCTATTCTGTAAACGATTTCGGCGATTCTATTCGCTTCGGCGCAAGCACCGCTGCCGAGGATGAAAAGGACCTTTCAAAAGTTCATTTTGATATTAAGCTTTTTGAAACCTATACAAGAGGCTTCTTAAAAGGCTGCGGTGGAACTTTAACTCAAGGAGAAATAGACCTGCTTCCTGCAGGTGCCAAGATGATGACTCTTGAATGCGGTATGCGTTTCTTAACCGATTATATTGATGGTGATACATATTTCAAAACCGCATATCCCGAGCATAACCTCGTTCGTTGCAGAACCCAGTTCCGCCTTGTTGAAGAAATGGAACAGCATTGGGATGAAATGCAAGCAATAGTTCAGAAATATAAATAATAAAAAGAGGATTTAGGTATACCCTAAGTCCTCTTTTGTTTATGAGCAAAATCTATGATTGCCAATAACCGTTATAAGTGGGCGAGACCATATCCATTTGCTTGTTGCGGTTTTAGGGTTAAAATAGTAAATTGCGCCACCACTTGGGTCAACCCCGTTTAAAGCATCTCTTGCGGCTGAATATGCACTGTCGGCAATAGGCTTGTCAAACTGTCCGTCATCAATGCAGGAAAAGGCGCCTTTTTGATAAATAACTGCTGAAATTGAATTAGGGAAGGAAGGATGCTCGATTCTGTTAAGAACAACTGCGCCAACCGCAACTTGACCAGAGTAAGGTTCGCCTCGTGCTTCGGCCGAAATAAGCCTTGCGAGCAATCTGTAATCTGATGAGGAGTATCCCGAACCTGAGGAGCTGCCGGTTGGAAGACCAATAAGCTCTAAGGTAACAGGACCGCAAATTCCGTCGGCCTTGACTCCGTGCTTCTTTTGGAATTTAATAACAGCATTTTTGGTTTTAGTTCCGTATATGCCGTCAACCGAACCGGAATAGTATCCCCAGTTTTTTAGCCGCGTTTGAATGTTTCTAACCTCGGTTCCTCTTGAACCGACCTTCGACAAACCATATGATGTGCCAACTAGTGATATGCACATTATTATAATAGTAAGACTAACCGAAAGTATCTTTTTAAATGACATTTTTGTTTTCACCTAACCAAATTTTAGATTATTAACATTATTTGCAAAGAATAAATAATGATACATTTTGAAACTAGTGAAAAAAATACCAAAAAAGTTGAAAAAAGATAAAAAAAGGTGTTGACTTTAGGTAATGTGTGTGGTAATATAATCGAGCGCCCAAAAACGAGGGAATGCTGTGTAAAGCGGCAGGAAGCGAGTTTTGGGTAAGCATCGGACCTTGAAAATTAAACAACGATAAAAGCTATGAA
>JAZOQD010000012.1:0-7725 GCA_045655925.1 Acutalibacteraceae bacterium
GGTGAGTAGCATGGAACTTGTCGAACCAGGGACCGTTCATGCTGGTGTCACCGCCGTACCAACCGAAGTAGTGGTTGTAGCTGACGGTGTCAGGGATCTGGACATAGGGGCTGTCGATGGGGCAGGGGGAGACACAAGCCATGGTGGTGGGACGGGTCTTGTCCATCTCGTGGCACAGGTCGTTGAGGATCTTGTGGTTCTCCAGCAGATCAGGAGTAGAGCCGGCGATGGAGATCTCGTTGGAGAGACCCCAGACCACGATGGAGGGGTGGTTGTAGTTCTGGGCGATCAGTTCCTTCATCTGGGAGATGGTGTTCTCACGGCCGCCGGGCATATGGCGGGAGATGTAAGGAATTTCTGCCCAGATGACCAGACCCTTCTCGTCACACAGATCGTAGAAGTACTGATCGTGCTGATAGTGTGCAAGACGAATGGTGGTTGCGCCAACCTCGCAGATAAGGTCAATATCTTCCTTATGGTCTTCTTTTGATAAAGCGTTGCCCTTGCCCCATCTGTCCTGATGGCGAGATACGCCGCGGAGGGGATACTCCTCGCCGTTTAAGATAAAGCCGTTTTCGGGGTCAATCTCAAAAGTTCTGCAACCGAAGCGGGTGCAAACATTATCAATAACCTCGCCGTTTTCGATAAGTTCTGCTTCACAGCAGTAAAGATAGGGGTCTTTTCTGCCATTCCAAAGGTGAACATTCTCTATTGCAAACGAAACCTTTGTTTCATCGGTTTCCTTAGAGGTTACAACATTCTCGTCCTTGTCATAAATGGTGTAACGAACCTTCTGGCCGATTTTAGTGTTAGAAAGGAAAACCTCAACCTCAACATTTGCGTTTTTGCCCTCGATTTCGGGGGTAACCTTAATACCGGGGCCTCCGTAGTAATCAAGGTCAAAGTGAGATTCGTTAACGCAGATAAGGTTAACATCTCTGTAAATACCGCCGTAGAAGGTGAAGTCAGCCATCTGAGGATAAACAGTTTCGTTAGCTGAGTTATCAACTGCGATAACGAGCATATTCATAAGCTCCAAAGAATCGGTAATATCCACCCTCCAGGTTGAATATCCTCCGTCGTGGTGGGCTAAGTTCTTGCCGTTTAAATAAACATCGGCAGAAGAGTTTGCACCGCGAAGCTCAAGATAGTAGCGGTCGGCTTCGGGGAGGTCACTCTTAACAATTTTCTTTGCATAATAGGCGGTTCCGCGGAAATAATCGTTATCTCCGTCCTGACCGTCAATAGCATTCCAGGAATGAGGCAGGTTGACAAAGCACCATTTGGTATCAATAGCGCTGGGAACCTCAGTTGCCATTTTGGAGAATGCCCATTTTGCATTTAAGTTAATAATTTGTCTCATAAAATCTCTCCGTCAAAAAATTAGGGTTAAGTTAAGTATAACATAAGGAATATTAGTAAATGTGAACTTTTAATAAACTTTAAAAAAGGCGCCCGACCGTTTTTGTCGGACGCCGGTAATTTAAAATTAAGCGATATCGGTATCGACTTCAATTTCTCTTCCAAGGTCTTTATTCATTTGATAAAGAGTTTTCTTGTCAAGGTTGTAAACAAGGCCGAGACCAACAAATTGAAGGATTGCAGAGAAAAGGAATGTTGCGGCAACGATATATCTCATATTGATTGCAACTTCCCACAACTGATTTCCTTCGTTGGCGCCAACATAGCCAAATGCAACCATAATAACGAGAACGAGAGAGGGGCCGATGCCCTGGGCAAGCTTACGGAAGAAGGAGTGAAGTGAATAAACAGTGCCTTCCTCGCGGGTGCCGAATTTCCATTCGTTATAATCGATAGCGTCTCCCATCATAGCCCAAGAAACAGTTGAGTAAATTCCAAGACCGAGAGAGAAGAAGAGCTGGCAAACAATATAGATGATAAGATCAAGACCAGTATTGTTCGGCATAATTATAAACAAACCGAGGCCTGAAACAATAGAAACAATCGAGCCAAAGGTTGCAAGTTCTTTTTTGCCGAATTTGGCAACAGCTTTACGGGCAAGAGGAGTAAATGCAACGATAGGAATCATAGCAAAGAGCTGAACAATACCCGAAATCTGAACGTTTTTAAAGTAAGACTGGAATATAACGGTAACTGCGGTTGTTGCACCCTGCATACCGATGAACATACCCATAGCAGCGATGGTTGCGCCGACTGCGGGACGGTTCTTTAAAAAGTTTCCAAATGCTTTGAAGACATTGAACTTAGGAGCATCTTCCTTAAGCTCAACATTGGTGTCAACTCGGATCTCAGTATTCTTAATCATAAACTGGAAGCAGATGAAACCAAGAGCGCCCATGATAAGAGCAGCAATGAAAACGCGCTCGCCGATGAGGTTGTTTTCTTTATCATAAATAATGAAGGGAAGAATAACCATCGGAAGCATATTTCCGAAAATAGAGCCTATAGAACGCCATGCGGAAAGAGAAGCTCTGTCTTTAACGTCGTTGGAGATAAGAGAAAGGAGTGAGCCATAAGGAACGTTGGCCACTGTGTAGAAAGCGTCCCAAACAACATAACCTGCAATAAAGATTATGAACTTTGCCCAAGTGGGAGCGTTGGGGAAGGGAAGGAAGCAGCAGGCACCGCCAACAATAAGGCCGATAGAACCTGCCCAAATGTAAGCAAGGAATTTGTTTTTCTTGTAGGTGCGTCTGTCAGCGTCAATAATTGAGCCTATAAGCGGGTCGTTTATTGCGTCCCAAACCTGAACAATGATAAGTAATAAAGCATACCAAAGGTCCATTCCCATAAACTGAGTCCAGAAAATAGACATGGTGCCTTTGAGCGCAAAACTCATGTTGCAACCAAGGTCTCCGGCAGCATAAGCAACGCTATCGCGAATGCCGAACTGGCGGTGGCCGTTTGCATCGAGCTTAACGGTTTTTTTAGCCATGATTTTTCCCCTTTTCTGTTTGTTAATTTTAAAGAGGGCAAAAAGCCCCTTCAGGATTTGCTAAGTTTAGTATAATGTATTTATTGAAATTATGTGAGTATTATTTTCAACTATATTTGTATTATTTTCATATTTTGAGGTTTTTGTATATTGTATTTAAACAAAAGTTGTGCTATAATTCAAACAACGATTAGTATTCTTGTTTAAAATTTCCATAAAAACACAAATTTTAGCGAAAAGGCGGTCAGCGCTTTTTATGTTTTATGAAAAAGAATTAAAGTTTTTAACAGATACTCTTAAAAAATGTCATATAAGAACTGCGCTTATTTCGCCCGATGAGCCGATGAGCTCGCTGATTGGTGAGGATGTAGTGCCCATTTTTACTCCCGAAGCCTTTAAGGGTAAAACCTTAAGAGAGGCGCTGAATAAGCCTGAGCATAAAACGCTCTACAAAATGACCGATTCTTTCGGCAGATGCTATCAGTATATGTTGCTTTATGGGGCTAAAACAGATATAATATTTTCTGTTGGCCCGTATTTGTCCGAGCCGTTATCCCAGAAGCGTTTGCTGGAGCTGGGGGAGGAATTGAAAATATCCCCTAAAAGCCAGCGCTACTTTGAGGAATACTATATGAGCATTCCTGTTTTAAATGAGGATAGCTCGGTTTTCGTTATGCTTGATACATTCTGCGAAAATATGTGGGCAACGCCGTCGTTTGCGGTAGTTGATATCGGTGCCGAGCATAAAAGCCCCGCTTCGCCCATAAATGAGCCAACGCATAGCGATGATAGCCTTGATGATATTATTGTTTCAATGAAGGCTATGGAAACAAGGTATAAATTCGAAAATGAAATGATGAATGCGGTAACCTTAGGGCAAATTCAAAAAGAGCCGTTTTTGTTAACGGCCTTTTCTGAGCAGGCTTTTGAAAAACGCTTGCAAGACCCTATCCGCAACCGCAAGAACTACGGTATTATAATGAATACTCTGCTGAGAAAAGCGGCAGAGAAAGGCGGAGTTCATCCGCTATACCTTGATAGAGTATCTTCAGAATATGCAACGCGTATAGAAAAAATGTCAAGCATCGAGGAAGGCACCGAGATGATGCGTGATATGTTTAAATCGTATTGCCGCCTTGTGAGAAAGCATTCGGTTTCAAAATATTCAAGAGTTGTCAGAGAGACTATTCTTTTAATAGATTCTGACCTTGCTGCAGATTTATCACTTAGTTCTCTGGCGCAAAATCAGAACATAAGCGCAGGATATTTATCGGCGGTTTTCAAAAAGGAAACGGGTAAAACGGTTTCGGAATATATAAGAGAAAAAAGAATCAAGCATGCAACTCATTTGTTGTTGACAACTCATTTGCAAATACAAACTATCGCGCTTCATTGCGGTATAATTGATGTTCAGTATTTTTCAAAAATATTCAAAAAACAAACCGGCAAAACGCCGAAAGAGTATCGCGAAACAATGAAGCAATAATAAAGGAGAGAAAAGAATGGCATTTTTATCAAGGGATTTTTTGCTTAACACCAAAACTGCCAAAAAACTTTATTTTGAAGCGGCGGCCGATATGCCGATTATTGATTACCATTGCCATGTCAGCCCCAAGGAAATATACGAGGATAAACGATTTAAAAACATAACTGAGGTCTGGCTTGGCGGCGACCATTATAAGTGGCGCATTATGCGCTCAAACGGCGTTGATGAGCGTTATATAACGGGCGATGCTTCGGATTATGAAAAGTTCTTAAAATTTGCAGAGGCATTGCCTAAAGCAATCGGAAATCCGATGTATCATTGGTGCCATTTGGAACTTAAAAACTATTTTGGATTTAACGGCGTTCTTAACCCCGGCACCGCTGATGAGGTCTGGGCTTTGGCAGAAAAAAAGCTTGCAGAAGAAAATATGAGCGCCAGGGGTATAATAGAAAAGAGCAATGTTGCTTTTATCGGCACAACCGATGACCCGATTGACTCTTTGGAATATCATAAGCTTATTGCCGGGGATAAATCCTTTAAAACGATAGTTGCCCCTTCGTTCCGCCCCGATAAAGCGCTTAATATTGATAAAAAGGGCTGGAAGGAATATATCGAAACCTTGTCAACCGTCAGCGGTGTTGAGATTTCCGATTTTGCCTCGTTAAAAGAGGCATTGGCCTTGAGAATTGAGTATTTTGCTATAAACGGTTGCAAAGCCAGTGACCATGGCCTTGATAAAATGGTATTTGTGCGTGCTGAAGAGGCGGCGCTTGATGCTATAATTGAAAAAGGCTTGTCGGGTGTTGCGGTAACCGATAAGGAGGCAGACGCTTTAAAGACCGAGCTTATCATTTTCTGCGCAACCGAATACAAAAAGCGCGGTTGGGTTATGCAGATACATTATAATTGCATGAGAAACCCCAACTCAAAAATGTTTGAGCTTTTAGGAGCAGATACCGGCTTTGATATAATCGGCCCCGATAACGGCTCAAGAAAGCTCGCGCTTCTGCTTGACGCTCTGAACAAAGAGGATAACCTGCCGAAGACTGTTCTTTATAGCCTTGATGCTTCGGATAACGAGTTTTTGGATACTCTTATCGGCGCTTTCCAAGGAACAGAAATTCCCGGCAAACTACAGCACGGAAGCGCTTGGTGGTTTAACGATAATAAGCAGGGAATGAAGGATCAACTGACAAGCCTTGCAAATCTTTCCTTGCTCGGCAATTTTATTGGTATGCTTACCGATTCAAGAAGCTTTTTGAGCTATACCCGTCACGAATATTTCCGCCGCATTCTTTGTGCGCTTATCGGCGAATGGGTTGAAAACGGTGAGTATCCTGCTGACAAGGAACAGTTATACAAAATTGTCCGCGATATTTGTTATAATAATGCCAAAAGATATTTTAATATATAACTTTTCGGAGGAATGAAAATGGCAATAAAAATGTGTTTTCGGTGGTATGGAGAGGGTAACGATAAAATAAAGCTCTCAGATATCAAACAGATTCCCGGTGTTGACGGAATTGTCTGGGCCTTGCATCATAAGATGCCGGGCGAAATCTGGGAAATTGATGAAATTGCCGAGGTAAAAAAGCAGCTCGATGAGTATGGCTTTAATATGGATGTTGTTGAATCGGTAAACGTTCACGATGATATTAAAATCGGCTTGCCTACAAGGGATAAATATATCGAGAACTATAAGCAGTGCATCCGCAATCTTTCTAAGTTCGGAGTAAAGGTTATCTGCTATAACTTTATGCCTATTTTTGACTGGACAAGAAGCAATCTTTTCCACCCCGCCCCCGATGGTTCAACCGCTCTTTTTTATGAAAAAAATATGATTCAGGATGACTATAACGCCATGGCGAAATACATCCTTGATTTTACCGGAAAATATAATATGTCTTTTCCCGGCTGGGAGCCTGAGAGAATGGCAAAGCTTGATGAACTTTTCAAAGCTTATGAGGGTGTTGACCACGAAAAGCTTTGGGAGAATTTAAAATATTTCCTCGAGGCTATTATGCCGACCTGCCGCGAGTGCGATATTAAAATGGCTATCCATATGGACGATCCTCCGTGGGATATTTTCGGGTTACCCCGACTCCTTGTAAACGAGGAAAGTATAGACCGCTTCTTAAAAATGGTTGATGATGAGTATAACTGCTTAACTCTTTGCTCGGGAAGCCTTAACGCTGACCCCAACAACAATGTTGCAGATATAGTTCGCAAGCATTGCGATAGAATTGCATTTGCACATATAAGAAATGTTAAGCATTTTGAAAATGGTGATTTCTCGGAAGCCAGCCACCGCGATTGCGACGGCGATACAGGAATTTTAGAAATACTCAAGGCTTATCATGATTGCGGATTCGACGGATATATCCGCCCCGACCATGGTAGACATCTTTGGGATGAGGGTCCGGGTAATGTTCGCCCCGGTTATGGCTTATATGACCGCGCGCTCGGCATAATGTATATGTTGGGCGTTCTCGATTCACTTGATAAATTTAAAGCAAAAGGAGAAATAAAATGATAAATCTTCCGATTAACATTGATTATAAAGATAAGGTTGTAGTAGTTACCGGCGCAGGTGGACTTATCTGCGGTGCAATGGCAAGAGCCTTTGCTCAATCGGGCGCAAAGGTTGCAGCCTTAGACCTTAATGAAGACGCAGTAAAGCAGTTAGCAGAAGACTTAAAAGCAGAAGGCTTTATCTGCGAGGGCTACAAGGCGAATGTTTTAGATGCCGAAGCATTAGAAGAGGTTCATAAGGCAGTTCTAAAAGACCTCGGCGAATGCGATATTTTGGTTAACGGCGCCGGCGGTAATAACCCCAGAGCAACAACCGATAACGAGTATCAGCATGAGGCTAAAGAGGGCGGCAAATCCTTCTTTGACCTTGACGCTTCGGGCGTTGACTTCGTTTTCAAACTCAACTTCCAGGGAACACTTATCCCTACCCAAATTTTTGCTAAAGATATGGTGGCAAAGAAAAAAGGAAATATCCTTAATATATCTTCAATGAATGCATACACTCCGCTTACCAAAATTCCTGCATACTCTGCCGCAAAAGCAGGTATTTCGAACTTTACTCAATGGCTTGCAACCCATTTTGCAGGAACAGGTATCCGTTGCAACGCTATTGCTCCCGGTTTCTTGGTTTCTGCGCAGAACAGAGCATTGCTTTTCAATGAGGATGGCACTCCGACTGCAAGAAGCGCAAAAATCTTAAAAGGAACACCTATGGACCGCTTTGTTGATGCAGATGAGTTGCTTGGCGCAACCCTTTTCCTCTGCGATGAAAAGTCGGCCTCGGCCATTA
>JAZOQD010000013.1:0-2446 GCA_045655925.1 Acutalibacteraceae bacterium
AAAATCTGCCTCGCATAGAACATATATACCCAACTCATCGCATAGCTCATAAAACCTCGGGTCGTTAGGGTAATGCGAGGTTCTGACGGCGTTAAGATTGTGCCTCTTCATAAGAAGAAGGTCTTTTCTCATATCCTCAAGGGAACAAACATAGCCGTTTTTGGTATTGAAATCGTGGCGGTTGACGCCTTTAAGCTTAATGGCTCGTCCATTAAAATAAAAAACGCCATCACGAATATCGGTTTTGCAAATACCGACCTTTTTGGTTATAAATTCGTCGCCGCTTTCGATAATAACGGTGTAAAGCTCGGGATATTCTGCACTCCAAAGCCTTGGATTTTCAACTGTAAAGGTAAGATTACCGTCAGAATCGAAAAGATTTGTTTCAAGCTTATCTCCGTTGGGGTCAAATATAGTTGCGATTGAGTCTTCGCCTATTGAGGATTCTATATTGATAGAAATGTTTGCCTCGCGGTAATTTTCGGCGATATCGGTAGTTATATGTATATCCTTAATATGACCGTTTGGACGGACAAGCAGATAAACATCGCGGAATATTCCCGACATTCTCCATTTATCCTGACACTCTAAATATGAGCCGTTGCACCATTTGCAAACGATGGCAACAAGGCGGTTTCTGCCGGTCACAAGATAGGGAGTGATATCAAATTCAGCAAGAAGATGAGAAATCTCACTATAACCGACAAATTTACCGTTTATATAAAGATAAAGGCAGGAATCAACGCCCTCAAAAACGATATATTTGCTGAATATTTCAATATCGTCATAGGTTGTAAAATCAATAGCATAAACACCGGCAGGAGTGTTTTTCGGAACAAAGGGAGGGTTAACGGGGAAGGGGTAACGAGTATTTATATACTGTGGCTTATCAAAGCCTTGTAACTGCCAGTTTGAAGGGACCAAGAGCTTGTCCCAGTCCGATAAACTGATTGAGGGTTCGGTTATATTTTCTGGGATATCCTCAAATGATTCAAAATATTTAAAAGCCCATCTGTTGCCCGATAAAAGTTTAACTCGGCTACTATCGTATCTATCGTTTTTCTTGGCCTCCTCAGGAGTGCCAAAGGGAACATAATAGGCTCTCGGAGCGGCGGTATTTAGTCTTGAAACATTTACATCGTTATGATAACGCTCTTTTATCATATAGCACCTCCGAGATACTTAAAGGCAATAATTTTACCGTCCTTTTTGTAAACGCGCGGCACTCTGACCGAAATATTGCAGACAAGCTCATAGGGGATAGTATCAACCTTAGCGGCAATTTCTGCAAAGGTTATACTATTATCACCGCTTTGGCCGATAACGGTAACCTCTGTGCCAACCGAAACCTTGGGAATGTCCGTAATATCTATCATCATCTGGTCCATACAAACTCTGCCAACTATATCAGCAAATTTTCCGTTTATCAGAACCTTGCCGCAGTTAGACATTTTTCTCGGATAACCGTCTCCATATCCTATAGGCAGGGTTGCAATTCTCATATCTTTATTAGCGGTAAAGGTTCTGCCGTAGCTTACAGTCTCGCCCTTATGGATGGTTTTAATCGCCGAAACTACAGTTTTTATGGACATAACAGGCAAAAGCTCGTATTTTAAGCTTAAATCGTCGGCAGGGGCAATTCCATAAAGAATAATGCCGGGACGAACCAAATTGCCTTCATCAAACGGATGAAGCAGGGTGGCGGCTGAGTTGCAGCAATGAATATATTTAAAGCTATAACCATCGCTTGATAGCTTTGCAACGGCATTATTAAACCTATCTAATTGTTCAAGACTAAAATCTTTATCAGAAGAATCCTCACTATCTGCTACGGCATAATGAGTAAATATTCCTTCAAAATAAATACCGGGCAGGGCTAATGTATTCAAAATATCGCTATAATCTTTCTCAGGATTAAAGCCAAGGCGGTTCATTCCTGTATCAAGCTTTAAATGGGCTTTAACCAAAACATTTGTTTTTGAAACGATTTTTGATAATTCCTTAGCATAATCTAAAGAATAAACGGTTTGGGTTATGGAATATTTTAAAAGGGTTTCTATGTATTCTTTAGGGGTGTAGCCGAGAATAAGAATATCCTTAGTAATACCGGCTTTTCTAAGCTTTATAGCCTCATTGATATTGGAAACAGCAAAAATCTCGGTGCCGCATTCTTCATATAGCTTTGCTAAAAAGTTAGCACCATGACCGTAAGCATCGGCCTTTATAACGGGCATAATGCGCCTATCCTTTGCCGACATTTTGATAGTTTTGTAATTTGCTTTGGCGTTATCAAGATTGATTTCCGCCCATGCTCTTTTAAGAAAGTCCATAATCAAAACCTCTGATTTAAAATAAAGATACAGTATTCCCAATTTATTATATAATTATACACTAACTTTAATATATTATCAACTTAAAATGCACAAAAATTTATATATTCGCATAG
>JAZOQD010000014.1:0-5058 GCA_045655925.1 Acutalibacteraceae bacterium
TTAATTTGTCTTCCTAAGACCGCTTGGCCTCCGACTTATATGCCAACGCCGTCAATGGTTTGCTTCTCAATCGGTTTACCTTCAAATTTGATGCAGGTAACCGACCTTGGATGAAGCATTCTTTTAAGTTCATTGCCGATAGATTTAAACAACAAAATAACTCTTGAAAGTTTGAAACCGCCCGCAGTAGAACCGGCGCAACCGCCAATGAATGTTAAAATAAATATAATTCCTTTAGATAAACTTGGCCATAAATCAAAGTTGGCAGTAGAATATCCTGTTGTTGTAATTATAGAAGAAACCTGGAAGAAGGAAAGTCTTATACAGTCAGCAATATTTTCATATCTTGGTATAAGGTCATATGTGATAAGTGCGGTTGCAACCGCAACTATTGCAAGATATATCCAAAGTTCAGCGCTTTTTAAAGCCTCTCTAACTTTTCGCAGGATAATAAGATAATAAAGGTTAAAGTTTATGCCGCAAATAAGCATAAATATTGAAATTACCCATTGAATGTATGGACTATAGCCTGACAGACTATCTGCTTTAATACCAAAACCGCCGGTTCCAACAGTTCCGAACGCATGAACAAGACTCTCATAAAGAGACATACCGCCAAACAACAAGAAAATAATTTCAATTACCGTGATAGCAACGTAAATAAGGTAAAGTATGACGGCGGTGTTTCTGGCTTTTGGAACCAATTTTCCAACAATAGGGCCCGGAACCTCAGCTCTTATAATATGAATAGAGCGGTCGGTAACTTTGGGCATAATTGCCATAACAAAAACGAGAACACCCATACCGCCAACCCAGTGGGTAAAGCTGCGCCAGAAAAGGATACCCTTACTCATTGCTTCAACATTGGGGAGTATCGAAGCACCGGTTGTTGTGAATCCGCTGACTGTTTCAAAGAAGGCATCAATGAAATTTGGGATTTCGCGGCTTATAAAAAAGGGAAGAGCACCGATAAGCGAAAGAATAATCCAAGCCAAAGCAACAACAATAAAACCTTCTTTGGCAAATATAACTGTGTTTTTAGGTTTGAAAATCAGTGTCAGCGCAAAGCCGAGCGCCATAGCTATAATAACGGTTATGGCAAAGGCATAAACCGCCGATTCACCGTAATAGAGTGAAACAAACATAGGAAGCAACATTAAAAGTGCTTCAACTTTCACAATATTACCGATGATATAAAAGACCATATTACGATTCATAAATAATCTGCCTTTACTTTAAAATATCGGAAATATCATTCAAACTGTAGCCTGCGGTGAGAATAACAACTCTATCGCCGTTTAATATCCTGTCATCACCGGAGGGGAATATGGTTTTTCTCTTTCTGATAATGCCTGCAATAAGGGTGTTGCTCTTCAATTTGAGTTCTTTTAGGGGCTTGCCGATAATCTCGCAATCTTCATCAATAATGAATTCAACTGCTTCGGCGCCGCCATCCATAACCTTATAGAGAGTTTCCATTTTGCTGCCAAGAGTCTTCTGTAACGCTCTTGCATAGCGAACAACAACATCAGAAATGGTTCTTCTTGCCGAAACAATGCAGTCAAGTCCAAGCTTTTCTGCAGTGGGCAAAAATTCGTTGCGGTTGATTTTAACAATAACCTTCGGCACTTTTTGCTCGGCGGCAAAATAAGAAACAAGAATATTCTGCTCATCAAGACCCGAGAGTGCCACAAAAGCATCTGCAGAGGAAATGTTTTCCTCAAGCAATAGCTCCTGATTTGCGCCGTCGCCGTTGATAATAACGGCATTAGGCAGAACCTCGCTGAATTTTTCGCAAATTGAACGATCTTTTTCGATTATCTTAACCGAGTTTCCTGCCGAAATAAGCATTTTTGAAAGATAATATGCAGTTCGGCTGGCACCCATAATTATAACATTGCGAGCTTGCTTTTGGATATCTCCCATAGCCTTCAGGAATTTAAGTATCTCAGGGTGAGAAGCGGTTATACCGATTCTATCTCCGCTTTTAAGGACAAAATTACCGCCGGGAATAAAGGTTTCCTCGCCCCTTTGAACTGCGCAAACGAGCAGGTTCATAGGATACTTTTTCCTAAGATCAATCAGGGTCATTCCATCAAGAGGAGAGTTCTCATAAAGAATAAGCTCAACTATTTCAAAATTTCTTCTTGAAAAATAATCGATTTTAACTGCAGAGGGAAGCTTTAAAATATCAAAAAGCTCTTTAGCAGCAAGAAGCTCGGGGTTTATAGCCATTGAAAGACCCAATTGTTCTTTAATAAAGCCAAGGCTTTCATCGTTATATTCGGGGTTTCTTATTCTTGCAATAACATGCTTTGCTCCGAGTTTTTTTGCGAGATAACAGCTAAGCATATTAAGCTCGTCTGAACTTGTTGTTGCAACAAAAAGCTCGGTATCCTCAATATCGCAGTTTTTTAAAATTTCGCAGTCGGTTGAGGTGCCGCAAATTCCCATAATATCGAACATATTTGTCAGCTCGGTTATAACGGCGGGGTTATTATCAACCGCCGTTACTGTATGGCCTTCTTTAACAAGGTCGGCAAGAATTTCTTTGCCGATTTTTCCGCAACCTGCAATAATTATTTTCATAAAAAATACCTCTGACTTTCAAATTTTACAGAAATATATAATTTATTATACTACATTGCTTTCTCAATTTCCATATATTTATTAAATAAAAAACGCCTATAGTGCTCACTATAAGCGTTTTTTTGGTTACAATTTTTTAATATACTCCAATAATTCATCCCAATCACCGTTAGGGTAGCAGGATATATCTTCATTGGAATTGTTTATAAGGCATCTTGTTTTAAGAAAAACCTTCATACCAATATTTTTGGCGGGCATATCGTCTGAAACGTCATTTCCGACCATAATGCACTCAGAGGGCTCAACACCAATTTCTCTTGCAATATTGAGATAATATTTAGGGTTGGGCTTCGACGCTCTGGAGTTTTCGTAATATGTAATATGCTCGAAATCCTCAGGATTTAAGCCTGCCCAGCTCAAGCGGTGCATTATAGCAACCTTTGGGAAAATAGGGTTGGTTGCAACAACAACCTTTAAGCCCATTTCTTTGAGCTTTTTAATAACCTTTGGGGTTTCGGGGTCAAACTCGCAAACCGATTTAGTATTAACAAAATCGGTTTCATAGAATGCGGCTAAAATTTTCTCGTCCTTTTTTGCACTTTCTCCAAAAATTTCGCAATATTTCTTGAAGAAAACCTGCTCATTAGTAGCATCGCCGTTATTTTTGAGCATTTCCTTTGTTCCTGCCCAAATTGCCTTAACATACTGCTTGGGTTCATATCCGAAGGGCGCCATTTTTTTGGCTAATAAACCAAAATAAACCTCAACGAATTTATCCTGGTTCATTGGAAGCAAGGTTCCGTCTAAATCAAATAAAACTGCTTTTAAACTCATTATTTTTCCTCTATAATTTCCTTTAATATTCCAACAACAACATATCGGGAATCCTCTGTTTCGTATGAGCAGGTGGAAAGGGTTAAAATTCTATCGCCTTGCTGATACAAGGTATCTGATTTGAAGGTTGATTTTCGCTTGATTTTATTCATAAAATCAGCCAAAGATTTTTCAGTATGCTCAAAGGTGTAAGCATATGAGCCAGCCTCGGTTATAAAGCCTGAATAAATCTCTAATTTATAAGCCTTTTCGGGCGTCAGATAATACATTACGGGATGCTTTTCATAATAGCCTGTTTTTCTGTAATCATCGAGAGTTCCGAACATTGTCTTGTTCTTCATATTATGCCCGTAGATGATATAGTTTTTAGCTTCGTCAAAGGGCAAATTCCGACTATCTGCGAAAATGCTTCCGGATTTATTGGGCTCGCCGCTCGGCATATTATAAAGGTATTGCTGATTATCCTTGCCTAAAACAACAGGGTAGTTGATTTTAGTATTAGGGGAATAAAGCCAGCCGATAATATCGGGGTATTTAAGCTTCAGCTTTTCAAAATCCACCGTTATCGGAACGGCAGGCGGCTTTGGCTCATCGGTATTTTCCGGAATACTTTGAACGGCGGGAAGCTCTAAAACCGCATCGCTTATAATATCCTCATAGAGTGCTTTTGAATCGTTTTCTTCTAACAACTGGGTTGTTATTTTATATAAAGAGAAAGCAAAAATGCCAATAAAAACAACCGATAAAATAATTCTTATTATTTTTGATTTTTTCATTTTTGTTTCCTCCTTAAATTTTAATCAAAATAGCCTTTATAGTTCACCTTGAGGTTTGACTTTGGGAATAAGTGCTCATAAAGGTCGATGAAATAGTCGTCAGTCATACTTGCAATATAATCGGCAACTATCATATTGGGCTCGGTTGCGGTATAAGGCTGCTCGCGCTTATAGTAAACCTTGTTTATATATGCGATATGATGAGTTAAGATGGGGGACTTCTTAGTTCCGTCCAATAAATCGTGAAGCAGTCGCTCATACATTTTCTGCATCATAGGTTTTATTGATGTGTGCAGAATATCGTCAACCTCGGGGGCTTTATAAATAAGCTCATAGTTATCCGATTTTGCTTTTTTAAGAGCGTTAAAATGCTCCTCATCCATTTTTATATAAGGCTTTCCGTAACTATTTTCAACAATATTTACAATAAGGTTGTTTATAATTTCTGCATTGGTTATTCCAAGTGCTCCGTTTTCATAAATATCACTATCGGCAATACCTGTGCGCATAGCGTCCTGACGGTCTTTGCCCAGATATGCAATAATATCGGAAATACGCATAACGCAGCCTTCAAGGGTGCAGGGAGCAAGCTTCTTTATATATTTTTTATCATTATAGCATTTATCTATTTCGCTATCAAACTCCGAAAAACTCTGCATAGCCTTTGGCTTATATTCCGAAAGTTCCATTTCGCCGTCATGCGCAGCGATACCGTTTAATGTTTGCAAACTTATGTTATAAGGAAAGATTTTATCAAGGACTCTTATAGAATGAATATTATGGCTGAAATGATTGCCTGTGTTTTCAAAAAGGAGCTCATCAAGGAAGGTTTCACCTGCATGGCCAAAGGGGGTATGCC
>JAZOQD010000015.1:0-17956 GCA_045655925.1 Acutalibacteraceae bacterium
AACTGCTATCCTGACGGAAGAAATGTCATGCGCGAAAAAGGAATTTTAAAATTCTTAAAAGCGGGCGAATCCAAACAACTCAAATTTAAGGTTAAACTCATTGAAGAATAAAGGTGGAAACTAAAATGCTTATCAGTTTAAAAGATATTTTGGCTATTGCAGAGGAGAAGGGTTGCGCTATAGGCTCTTTTAACACTCCTAACCTCGAATGCATAAATGCTGTAATCAGTGCTGCTGAGGAACTTAATGTTCCTGTTATTATCAGCCATGCAGAGCTTCATGAACCCGTAGCTCCGTTATCAATTATCGGTCCTGTTATGGTTCTTGCTGCAAAAAATGCAAAGGTGCCCGTTTGCGTTCATCTCGACCATTGTGAGACCCTTGATTATATGGCAGCGGCGTTGGAAATCGGCTTTACCGGCGTTATGTATGACGGAAGCATTCTTCCCTATGAAGAAAACGTTGCAAACACTAAGAAAGCTGTTGCAATGTCGGCGGTTTACGGCGCAAGCGTTGAGGCGGAAATCGGTCAGTTGGCTTCTCGCGAGGGTGGCGAAACCGAAAACGCAGGCGGACCCGTTTATACCGACCCCGATGATGCTAAGAAATTCTCTGATGAAACAGGGATTGATGCTTTGGCACCGTCATTCGGCACATGCCACGGCATCTATAAAGCAAAACCCGTGCTTGATTTAGAGCGCGTTGGTGTTATTAAGGAGAAAACAAATCTTCCTTTGGTTATGCATGGTGGAAGCGGCGTTTCTCCTGAGGATTACAGAACTGCCATCGAAAAAGGTATTAGAAAAATTAACTATTACTCATATATGTCTCGAGAGGGCGTTAATGCCGTTAAGGCCGCGCTCGCAAAAGAGCATAGTGACTTTTTCCATGACTTAGCTTTCGCTGCCGAAAAGGCAATGAAGGACGATGTCTTAAAAGCAATGAAAATTTTCTACGGTCTTTAATTTTTAAGCCGACAGTGGTTGCCACTGTCGGCTATATTTTTAACAAATTGTTAAAAAGGTTGAACAAAAAGCCGAGATATGCTACAATACTGAAAGTAACTATTCATTTGGAGGAAAATAAATGTTTAAGCAGACAGATAGACCCCAAGCAAACGAAAAAACAGCAGTAATGCATACTTCAATGGGCGATATATCAATCCGTCTTTTTGCCGATAAGGCTCCCAAAACGGTTGAGAACTTTGTTACGCATGCAAAAAACGGATATTATAACGGAATCGTTTTCCATAGAGTCATAAATAATTTTATGATTCAAGGCGGCGACCCCACAGCTACAGGCTGTGGTGGCGAAAGCATCTGGGGAAGACCGTTTCAAGATGAATTTGATGTTGACCTTCATAATATAAGAGGAGCTCTTTCGATGGCTAATGCAGGCCCCGGAACTAACGGCAGTCAGTTCTTTATTGTTCAGGCTCCCGAGGTTCATCCCGGCCTTTTGGCACAGATGAGAGAGCTTACAGACCGTGGGTTCCCCGAGCATTGCATCGAGGCTTATGAGGCTTTAGGCGGAACTCCTCATCTTGATTTCAAGCATTCTGTTTTCGGTCAGGTTTATGAGGGAATGGATGTTGTTGATAAAATAGCAGCAGTTAAAACCAATCATTCGGATAAACCGCTTGAAGATGTTGTAATTCTTTCTATTGATATAAACGAATAAGGAGTTATTTATGAAAAAGTTCCTTTGTTTTATCCTTTCGATTGTTATGCTCTTAAGCTTTTCGGCTTGTGGTAAGGAAGAAAAAGAGCAGGAAAAACCGAAGAATATTCCGCAAAAGCCCGATTATGTTGAGGTTGGTGAAAACGGTTCAAGAACCGATGATCCTGTGGGATTTCAGTTGGAATTGCCCCAAGTTGGAGAAGAAATAGCAGTTTTTGAAACATCGATGGGCAATATTTATATGCGCCTTTTCAAAAAGAGCGCACCCATAACCGTTACCAATTTTATAGGCCATATAAACAACGGATATTATGACGGAATTACCTTCCATAGAGTTATCAATGACTTTATGGCTCAAACCGGCGACCCTACCGCAACAGGCAGTGGTGGCGAGAGCGTTTGGGGACTTGATTTTATTGATGAATATAATGCCAATCTGCTCAATATTCGCGGCTCGGTTGCTATGGCAAATGCAGGCCCCGGAACTAACGGCAGTCAGTTCTTTATAAATCAGAAAAAGACCTCAAACACTAAGGCTGACCTTGATTATAATACTCTTTTCAGCAATTATAAGGACCTCTATGAAGACCAACTGAAAGATATGTTCAATAAATATAAGAAGCAGTATGGCGAGGCATTTACAAACGAGTATCCCGATGCAACAACTTATGTTAATGAGTATCTTAGAGATTTTATCGGTCAAAACTTGATTATAAGCGATAAGGTCAGCGATGAGGCTTGGGAGCTTTATAAAGCGCAGGGCGGAAATATTACTCTTGATGGCGCTTTTAAAACAAGCGGCGGCCATACCGTTTTTGCTCAGGTTATAAAGGGTATGGATGTGGTTGATGCTATTTGCGCAGTTGAAACTAATACTCAGGATAAGCCTTTAACCGATGTAGTTATTAAAAAAGCATATATCGCAACCTTTACTGAGGCACTTAAAACCGAATTGACTCCCAAAACTGAGGAGCAGCCCACATCCGAAACTTCATCGGTTGCAGAATAAAAACAAAGCCAACATCGTTGATGTTGGCTTTTATTATGCTACTTGAAAAAAGTATTGACAGGTGGTATAATAAGTATAAGTGAAAATGAAAGGATGTTTTACTATGAAAGGTATAGTTTTAGCAGGTGGCTCGGGCACAAGACTCTATCCGCTTACTATGGTAACTTCAAAACAGCTTTTGCCGGTTTATGATAAGCCGATGATATATTATCCGCTTTCAACCCTTATGCTTGCGGGCATCAAGGATATTCTTATAATTTCAACCCCTACAGATTTGCCTAATTTTGAGCGTCTGTTGGGTGATGGTTCGGATTATGGAATTAACCTTTCCTATGTTGTTCAGCCCTCGCCTGACGGTCTTGCACAGGCATTCCTGCTTGGTGAAGAATTTATTGACGGCGATAGCTGTGCTATGGTTTTAGGCGATAATATTTTCTATGGAAATGGCTTTTCAAAGCTTCTCAAAGCTGCCGCTGAGCGTGAGCATGGTGCTACTGTTTTCGGTTACTATGTTAATGATCCGGAGCGCATTGGAATAGTTGAGTTTGATGAGAATGGCAAGGCCGTTTCTATCGAAGAAAAGCCCAAGTTCCCCAAATCAAACTATTGTGTAACCGGTCTTTATTTCTATGATAACCGCGTTTGCGAGCTTGCAAAAAAGGTTAAATCGTCAGCCAGAGGCGAGCTTGAGATTACCGACCTTAACAAGATGTATCTTGAAGACGGAAGCCTAAATGTTGAAACGTTAGGCAGAGGCTATGCCTGGCTTGATACAGGAACAGTTGATGCTTTAAGTGAGGCAGCAGAGTTTGTAAGAGTAATTGAAAACCGTCAGGATATTAAAATTGCAGCCTTAGAGGAAATAGCATACCGCAACAAGTGGATAACCAAGGAGCAGCTTATAGCATCGGCGGAAAAGTATGGCAAATCGCCTTACGGAGCTCACCTTAAAAATGTTGCCGAGGGCAAGATAAAATATTGATTAGGGAGTTTTAAAAATGAATTTGCAAGAATCGGGAGAAATGTATCTCGAAAGCATTTTTGTTCTTTCTAAAAAAATGCCAAATGTCCGTTCGATTGATGTTTGCGATTATATGAATTATTCAAAGCCGAGCGTAAGCCGCGCGATAGGCTTGCTTAAAAACGGCGGTTATGTTTTGGTTAGCCCCGAGGGGTATTTAACCCTTACCGATGAGGGCATAAGAATCGCTGAAAAAATGTATGAGAGGCATAATGTTTTATCAGAATTTCTCATAAGTCTCGGCGTTGATGAGAAAACCGCTATTGAGGATGCTTGCAAAATCGAGCACGATATTAGTGACGAATCGTTTCTGGCAATAAAAAACCGTTCTAAATAATAAAAAGGCTTGGAAGTTTTCTTCC
This sequence comes from Acutalibacteraceae bacterium, assembly GCA_045655925.1. Classification (GTDB taxonomy): domain Bacteria; phylum Bacillota; class Clostridia; order Oscillospirales; family Acutalibacteraceae; genus UMGS172. Next base: position 4,073 of record JAZOQD010000015.1, read on the forward strand.
AAGCCTCTTTTATTTAGATTTACATTCCAGGCTTAACCCAATCGCCGAAAGCGGGGTCATCATCAGTGTAGCTTGTTGTGCCTTTAGAGGAGGTGGCCTGAGAGGAGGTTGCTTGCTGCGACGAAGTCACGGTTGGACCACTCTGAGAGGTTACTGACGATGTGGTGCTGCTTGATGTTGTTGCGCTCTGAGAGGTAGTAGCGGCGGGCTTGCTGGTATCAGGCTTTGAGCTACTGGGCTTTGAGCTTGCAGGCTTAGAGGTTACAGAATCGGTATCAACACTAATCGAAACATTACCCCAAGCATCGTTAAGTTCCTTATCCTCAGATGAAATTTCAGAAGAGGTATTAGTTGTGCTACTGGTAGGGGCTACAACCTTTGAGTTGTTATCTCCTGAAAAATCAACATCACCTTTCTTTTTACCGCAAGCGGCAAAGAAGGTCAGCATAACTGCCATAACGGCAATAATAGCAATGATTTTTTTCAAAATTATCGCTCCTTTATCATTTTATAAAACCATTCTACTATAAATATAGCGAAATGTCAAAAAGAAAATGTGAGAATAGAAAAATACTGCTAAGAAATAGCAATACAGGCTTGCAAATAATGTAATGTAATGATATAATCAACTTGAATTTTGCTGCCGTTTGGCAGGGAGGGAAAAGTATGATTACTTTTAATAAGGACAGTAGATTTTTTCATCTTTCAACTAAAAACACAAGTTATGTTTTTGGTGTTTATCAGATGAATCACCTTATCCATCTTTATTGGGGTGCAAAAATCCCTGAGGATAATGTTCTGGCTCATTATCTTATCGCTCAAAGAAGATCTTTTTCGGCCAGAGATGATGGCTTCACTGCAGGTTCAACCGATAATCTTACCATGGAATATCCGACCTTTGGCAGCACTGATCTTCGCAGCCCTGCTTTTGATTGTGTTTTTGCTGATGGAACCCGTGTTCCTCAGTTGAGATATTATAGCCATAAGATTTATGATGGCAAACCAAAATTAGAGGGTCTTCCTGCTACATATTGCGAGGAGGGAGATAAGGTTCAGACTCTTGAGGTTGAACTGGTTGATACCTTGAAAGACTTGCATGTTTTTCTTATCTACTCGGTGTTTGAGGATTATGACGCCATCACAAGAAGTGTTCGCGTTGAAAACCGCGGTGAAAAATGCAAAATCACTTCTATATTGAGCGCAAGTGTTGATTTAAAATCTGCTCATAATTATGATTTCCTTCATCTTGACGGCGCATGGACAAAGGAAAGAGCCGTTAATCGCCAGCCTCTTTTCCATGGAAAGCAGAGCGTTGACAGTAAGAGAGGCGCAACAAGCGCTCATCATAACTGTTTTATAGCAATTCCCGAGCACAATACAACCGAGAATTTGGGCAATGTTTATTCAATGAACCTCGTTTACAGCGGCAACTTTGAAGCAGGCTGTGAGGTTGATTCTTATGATACGGGTCGTGTGTTTATTGGTGTTAACCCGTTCGGTTTTGGATGGAATCTTGAAAAAGGCGAGTCGTTCCAGAGCCCCGAAGCAGTGCTTGTTTATTCGAATAAGGGTTTGGGCGGAATGTCGCGTATTTATCATAAGCTTTATCGTGAGCGTCTTTGCCGCGGAAAATTCCGTGACACAGAAAGATATGTCCTTATAAATAACTGGGAAGCAACTTATATGAACTTTAACGAAGAAAAGTTGCTTGCTATTGCCGAAAAAGCAAAGGAAATCGGTCTTGACTTATTCGTTCTTGACGATGGTTGGTTCGGCAAGCGCGATGTTGACAACAGTTCTTTGGGTGATTGGGTCGTTTATGAGAAAAAATTACCGAACGGTCTTGGTGGTCTGGCCGATAAGCTTAATGCGTTAGGTCTTAAGTTCGGTCTTTGGGTTGAGCCTGAAATGGTTTCTCCCGATAGCGATTTATACAGAGCGCATCCCGATTGGGCTTTGCAGATAAACGGCAGAGTTCCTTCAACCGGAAGAAACCAGTTGGTTCTCGATTTAACTCGTAAAGACGTCAGAGAATATACTATAAACTGGCTTACAAATATTTTATCAAGCGCCAACATTGAGTATGTTAAGTGGGATATGAACCGTAATATGACCGAAGTGGGCTCTTTGCTTTTGGCGGGAGAACAGCAGTCGGAGGCTTACCACCGCTATATTTTAGGCCTTTATGAAATTTTAGAAACCGTAACTTCTCGTTTCCCTAATATTCTCTTTGAGAGTTGTGCGGGCGGCGGCGGAAGATTTGACCCCGGTATGCTCCACTATATGCCGCAGACATGGGCCAGTGATGATTCGGATGCAGTTGAGCGTGTTTATATTCAGTATGGAACAAGTATGTGCTATCCTTATTCTGCTATGGGCGCTCATGTTTCGGCTTGTCCTAACCATCAGGTTAAGAGAACAACTCCGTTTACCATGCGTGGTCATGTAGCAATGCCGGGTCAGTTGGGCTATGAGCTTGACCTTTCTAAGCTTACCGATGAGGAAATAGAGTTGGAAAAAGAGCAGGTTAAACAGTATAAGGAACTCGGTGCAGTTTTCCATAGAGGCGATTGCTACAGATTGATTTCTCCGTTTGAGAGTCATCTTTCGGCATTGAACTTTGTTTCAGAGGATAAGAAAACAGTTATCCTTCTGCGCTACAGAACTGTTGCCAAGCCTAATGAACCTTATGCTTTTGTAAAGTTGGACGGCCTTGAGCCTGATGCTATATATGTTCGCCGTGATAACGGCGCTAAATATTCGGGCGCGTTCCTTATGAATGCGGGTATCCCTTGGGAATTTGCAACCGAAGAATATCAGAGCGCGATGACTGTTTTCGATAAGCAGTAAAATAAAAACCTCCGATGTGTTAGCATCGGAGGTTTTTTATCTTATGTTTCCAATTAAATCTTCATCAACGGTTATAACGCAAGCATAGGTTTTATCAATATCCTTCGCCATTGCGCTAATAGCTTGCTTTAACTGAGTGTGGCTTAAATGGAAGCCTGCTGGAATGCAAACATCAAAAATCAGGTTATTCTGATTTGTTCCCTTAACCATTCTAAAATCGTGCATTGTAATGCGCTCATCAATTTCCTTTAGCTTGATAAGCAGGTTTTCTTTTGCAAAATTAACATCTTCATCATCGGTGACTATGGGGTCCATATGTATAACCGCTTCAACATTTGTTTTTTCGAAAATATCGCGTTCACAACGGTCAATCTGCTCATGGCATTCAAGAATATCAACATCGTAGGGCACCTCAACATGAAGCGAAACAAAGCTTCGGCCGGGGCCATAGTTATGAACAATCATATCATGGATACCGAGGAAATTTTCGTTTGCCTTAACGATGTTTTGGATTTCTTTAACAACCTCGGGGTCGGGAGCAAGACCTATTAGCGGGTCAAGCGTTTCTTTAAGGCTCTTAACACCGGCGACCACTATAAATGCAGCAACTGCGATACCGACTACTGGGTCAAGATATTTAACAAACGCAATTTCTTTAAAGAAAAGCGAGATTATTGAAACGGCTAAAACCGCGCCTGTTGAAATGCAGTCATTAAGTGAATCGGTTGAGGTTGCGAGAAGTGCCGAAGAATCAATGGCCTTGCCCAACTTGCGATTGAAAACCGACATCCAAAGCTTGATTAAAATTGAAACTATAAGTATTGCTATGGATATTGCCTTTGCTTCAGGGAGGGTGGGCGAGGCAAGTTTTTCAGCCGAGCTTGTTACAAGCTCAATACCGACGATAATTATAAGCACCGAAACGGTTGCGGCTGAAAGATATTCCATTCTGCCGTGGCCAAATGGATGCTCGGGGTCGGCAGGTTTAGAAGCTATTTTGAAGCCTAAAAGAGTTACTATTGAGGAGCCCATATCTGAAAGGTTGTTAAAGGCATCGGCAATAATAGCAACAGAGCCTGAAATAATGCCTGCGAGAAGTTTTATAATAAAAAGCAGAAGATTTGAGAGAATTCCAACGAAGGAGCCGAGCGTTCCGCATTTTTCGCGGTTGCGTTTCTCAGCTATATCGCCCTTTATAAACAATTTTAAAAGCAATTTTGTCATCCAAGCTTACCCTTGGCTCCCTTAGAGCCGAAACTGCTTTCGTTTAAAATATTGGTATCAACCGTAAACATGGTGTTCTCGCGCTGACGCTCTCTCGCAAATGCCAAAGAAATAAGTCTATCAATAAGTTCCTTATAGGGAACACCGGTTGCTTCCCATAAATAGAAGGAGAGCGAGCCGGGAATGGTGTTGATTTCATTAACATAGACCTTATCATTATCGGCCGAATCCATAAGAAAATCTATTCTTGCAACGCCGTTAGCGCCGATAGTCTTAAAGGCTTGAACGGCAATATTTTTGATTTCCTTAGCCTTTTCATCAGATAACTCGGCTGGAAGCTTGCGACTTAAGGATGCCATACCCTTTGAACCGGATTTTCCTGCGTTTGATTTATATTTATCATCGAATGATAAAATCTTATCGTGCATAATCGGCTCTTCTAAAGCAGAGGGCTCACAGTTATCGCGGTCGCCGAGAACCGAGCAATTGATTTCGCGTAATTTTTCAATTGCTTTTTCAATTAAAATTCGGTCGGCAAACGAGCAGGCAAGATCAACAGCGGTTATCAACTCGGCCTGATTTTCAGCCTTTGAGATGCCGATGCTTGAGCCTAAGTTTGCGGGCTTAACAATTATAGGATAACCGATTTCGGTTTCTAATTTAGTTATAAGCTCTTCCTTTTTAAGCGCCCAATCTCTTGCACCAAAGTTGATTCCCGGTAAAACGGGAATGCCGTTATTTTGAAGAACTGATTTAAAAAGAACCTTATCCATACCTAATGCTGATGAGCAAACATCACAACCAACATAAGGCAAGCCCAAGGTTTCTAAAAAGCCCTGCAAAGAACCGTCCTCACAGTTTGTTCCGTGAACTATCGGGAATGCAACATCGATAAATTGAGGTTTTTTCTTAAAAATACCGCCCTCATAGTTCATAACGGTTCTGCCGTCAGTTTTGGAGAAATAAACCTTTTGGCATTCCTTTTTGCGAGCATCAAAATTTTTAAAAATCTCAATATCAAAGAATTTTTCGCTTGTAAAAAATTCTGATGCTTTACTCATATAAACGGGAATAACCTCATATTTTTTGCGGTCAATATTGCCCATCGCCTGAACGGCAGAGATTATGGAAATCTCGTGTTCAACCGAGCGGCCTCCGAAAAATACAGCAACATTGGTTTTCATAAATAAGACTCCTATCAGTTAAGATAATTATCGGGTAAATCGTTTTCAAAAAGAATAACGGTATTTTTGTCACACATAGGGCTAAAGGTTTTAACTGCTTCGCTAAAGCTTGACACAACATAGAGGTTATCGGGGTTAAAGCCCTCCCCCAAAACTCCCTCTTTAAGCGGAATAGAACGGTTTTTGCCAACAAGGATTATTTTATCGCAATATTTTGCGGCCTCTTGGCCTAAGCGCTTATTGCATTCATATTCTTTTTCACCCAGCTCAACAAGACCGGGAGTAACAATAATCTTTTTCATATCAGAGAAGCTACCCAAAACGCGAACGGCCTCCAAGCAACCCTCGGGATTGGAGTTATAGGCATCATCAATAAGCGTGCTGCCGTTTATATAAGGTTTAAGCTCTAACCTATGCTCTATGGGCTTCAATTTTGAAACCGCAAAAGCAATTTCCTCTTTTGTTAGCCCTAAATCGAGCGCAACACCTGCCGCTGCCGCAATATTGAGAGCGTTATGAGTTCCCAATAATTTTGAGGTTATTTTAAAGGAAACATCGCCCTTTTCTATTGTTGCAGTAAGACCAAGCGGTGAATATGAAATATCGGTTGCCTTGCAACCACAATTATCGGTTCCGTAAGTAACGGCAGGGTAGTCATCTTTATTTTTACGAATAAGCTCGTTATCGGTGTTGAGGTATATTTTACCGCCGTTTTCTTTAACTCGGTCAGCTAATTCAAATTTAGTTGAAACAACAGTTTCGATATTGCCAAAGGTGTCCAAATGCTGAGGGCCAACCGAGGTTATAATGCCGCTTTGCGGGTTTGCAATATCGCAAATTTCTTTAATATCACCCTTGCGCTTTGCGCCCATTTCAACTATGAATATCTCGGTCTGTGGCCTTAAATCGCGGCGCACTGTTATAACAACACCCATCGGGGTATTATAGTTTTCGGGAGTGACCAAGGTGTTATATTTTTCGCTTAATATTCGGCCCAATATAAACTTGGTGCTGGTTTTTCCGTAGCTTCCCGTAACTCCGATTATTTTAAGATTTTTCATTGATGCCAAAATCTTTTTTGCATCGTTTACATAGTAGTTGGAGATTGTTTTTTCGATAGGCTTCATTATAAAGAGTGATAAAAGCACCAAAAGCTCGGGCAACGCTGACAAAAGAAACAGAATGCCGGCGCAGACACAAGAAGCAACGCCTTTTGTAAACACTGCAAGAGTTGCTAAAATTATAAGAACAACCGCCTCTGATATAAGCATTCTTTTAACTCTCGCGGTTAAAACGAGGGGCTTAATTGAGGTTTTGTTTTTATGAAGTGATGTAAGCGCAATAACAACAAGAAATAAAAGTGCCGAAACGACGCTATGAATCGGTAAATTTACAGCAGCAAAGCCAACCGCAACAGAAAGCAAGATTGAAATAAAAGTAATAATTGCTTTAGCGGCTTTAAAGACGCCCTTATACCAACGAAGGTATCTTATCGCAAAATATGAATTGAGCTGAAGCATCTGCATCTGTCTTATAGAGGCTAAAACGCCAAAAAGGCAACAAAGCGCAACAAATATGCAGTTTATCCAATTCATAATTATCACCTCACTGGAGAAAAATAGTAAAAGCTTAAGGGATAAAGCTCTTTAAAATGGCGTTTGCCTGGAACGAGTTTTCAACGAATGACCAATGACCTGTGTTTTTAATAACGCAAAGGCCGCAGTCACTGATACTGTTTTTAAGCTTCTCTGCCATATAAAGAGGAGTTGCAGTATCATTTTCACCCCATATAAGCAGAGTTGAGGCCTTGATGTTTTTAATATAAGGAGTCATATCATCATTAACGAGATTGACCAAGGTTTTTCTCATAACCTCAGGTGCAGAACTATAATCTGCCGAGCCAAAATGGCTTCTCGCCTTGCTTAAGGTTTCAGCGGTATAGTTTTTAATCAAGGGTAAAGAAAGGACGTTTTTAACAAGCTTGTAGGAAGCAATTTTTGCGGTTTTCTTGAAGCTGAATTTCGGCTTAATACCTGCGGCATCAATAAAAACGATTTTTTCAGGTGCCAAAACTCCCGTTCCGCAGAGCTTCATAATAACTCTGCCGCCATGAGAATGGCCGATTAAAATGGGATTTTCGAGCGACAGCTTTTCGCAAAACTCTTTAACGAGTTCGACATAATCATCAGTGGTAAGAGGCTTACTCGGCAAATCGGATTGACCGCAACCGGGAAAATCAAGGGCTATAAGGCGGCATTTATCCTTTAACGCATTTATAACTCCGCGATAGGATTCTGAAGAAGCACCCCAGCCATGTAACAAAAGAACATCTTTGCCTTGGCCTTCCTCAGTGAAATATATCTTCATATCTCCGATTTTAGTAAACATTTTTAAGCCTCCTTTTCGTGAAATGCACATAAGTAAATATATTATAGCAAAAACTCAAAGAAAATAGAAGATATTTTATGATAATTTTATAAAATATTTTTTGTTAACCAAAAATTCACAAGAGAGAGTAGATTTGTGCTAAAAAAGCACAGAATTGTAACTAAATAAAACTTGATTTAGACGAGTAATTATCGTATAATTTTATTTAAATCAGTATATTTTGTAAGCGGAGGAAAATTTATGGCTAATGAAACAGTAGAAATTGTAAAAGAAGCCGAGAAAAAAGCGGAAGAAATTCTGCTTGCCGCAAAAAATGAGGCGGAAGAAATCATTGCCAAAGCGCATTCGGAAGCAAAGGCTTTTAATGAAACGCTTAAAGCGAAAGCCGCTGAATATGAAGCCAAGGTAGTTTCTGAAGCAAACATAAAGGCCGATGAAATTAAGGCTGAGGCAGAAAAAGCAGCTGCCGAAAAATGCGAAGAAGCTGCTCGCTTTGCAGAAGGCGGAAGAAAAGCAGCTATTGAAAAGTGTGCAAACATTATTTTTGAATAAACCGTCCAAAGTTTAAAACGGAGGTGAATTTTTCTTGGCAAAGGTCAAAATGAGCAGTATAACTGTCGTTGCTATAAGAAACGAGAGAAAAAAGCTGCTCGAGTATCTTCAAAGGCAATCAATAATCGATTTAAGCCGCGAAGATGATGAACAAAATAAAGAATACCAGAGAATTGATACTGCCGCTTCGGTTTCGCAGTTTGAACGCAATGCCGCCGCTTGTGATAAGGCGGTTGAGATATTGAGAGCCTATAACCCTAAAAGCGGAGGTCTTTTATCCTCCTTTAGCGGTCGAAGAATTGTAACCGATGAGCAGTATAATGAAGCTGTTAACAAAAGCTCGGATATTATGGCCGTTTGCAGAGAGGTTTTAAGGTGCGATAAGCAGATTACCGAAAACGCGGCTGATAAAGCAAGGTATTCGGCGAGAGTCGAAATGCTGAAGCCATGGCAGAAGTTAGATGTTTCTCAGCAATTCTCAGGAACTAAAAGAACAACGGGCTTTGTTGGAGTTGTTCCGAAGGAATGGACCGAAGCAGAACTTTCTGCCGCGATTGCAGAAAAAGCGCCGGATAAAATATTCTCTTTAGAGATTATCAGCAGTTCTGTTGAGCAGACGAGCATTTTCTTAATCTGCCCCAAAGCAGATGCAGAGGCAATATATGAAGCTTTAAGAGAAAAAGGCTTTATGCGTCCGCCTCAAGCTACTACTAAAACGCCCAGCGTTAAAATCGAGGAGCTTATGGCAAAATCGGTCGCTTTAGATAAGCAGGACGAGGAGCTGAAAGTAAAGCTCTTGGAGCTTTCGAATAGTGTTGAGGATATTGAGCTCGTTTCGGACTACTTTATGTCAAGAGCCGATAAGTATCGAGCATTGGCTGATGTTGACCATTTAAAGAGAACCTTTATAATAAAGGGCTATGTTGCAACCGATGAGGCAGAAGCTTTAAAAGCAGAGCTTGAAGCCAAATTCTTGGCGGCTGTAACTATTGAAGAGGCTGATGGTGATGAGGTCCCCGTTGCAATTAAGAACAATGCCTTTACGGCACCTGCCGCGGGGTTGACAGAACTTTATTCGATGCCCTCTAAAACCGATATTGACCCGACCCCGATAATGAGCTTTTTCTATTACTTCTTCTTTGGAATGATGCTCTCGGATGCGGCTTACGGTTTGCTTTTGGCGTTGGGTGCATGGTTCCTTATTAAGAAATGCAAACCTGAGAAGAAAATGGAGAATACCTTAAAGTTGTTTATATACTGCGGTATATCAACAGTTATATGGGGTATAATTTTCGGAAGCTTTTTCGGTGATGCTATATGGGTTATTTCAGAGACCTTCTTCGGTAAAACCTTACCGCCTTGGCCGATTAACCCGATGAACCAGGCAATAGAGTTGTTCTTAGTCAGCGTAGCAATGGGATTTGTTGTTATATTGACAGGTCTTATAGCAAAGTTTGTAAACACAATCAGAAATGATGGCGTTGTTGCCGCAATATTTGAAACGGGCAGTTGGATAATAATTATGCTTGGCATAGCAGTTCTGGCAGTTGGCATATTCATAGGACTGAATATTTTAGTGACTGTTGGCGCTGTAGCAGCAATTATCGGTGCATTATTGGTTGTTTCTAACGGAATAAGAGTAAAAGGCATCGGCGGAATATTGTCCGGCCTTGGTGGCCTTTACGATATAACGGGATATGTGAGTGACTTGATGTCGTTCTCGCGTCTTATGGCATTAGGCCTTACCACTGCCGCTATGGGCCAGGTATTCAACCTGCTCGGTGCAATGGGCGGAAGAAGCATCGCAGGAGCGCTTTTGATGTTCGTTATATTTACAGTTGGCCACTTACTCAGCTTTGCGCTTAATGCGCTCGGCGCTTATGTTCACACATTGCGTTTGCAATACGTTGAACTGTTCGGAAAGTTTTATGAGGGCGGAGGCAAACCTTTCAAGCCTTTTGCCCATAAAAGTAAATACACAAGATTCAAGGAGGATAAATAATTATGACACAGGGTGTAGTTCTCGCACTTATCGGTGCAGCAATAGCAACATTTTTAGCAGGTATCGGATCTGCAAAGGGCGTTGGCAAGGCAACAGAGGTTGGTATGGGAGTTTTATCTGAAAACTCTTCAATGTTCGGTAAGCTTCTCGTTCTTGAGCTTTTGCCGGGAACACAGGGTCTTTACGGCTTTATTATCTCATTTATGATTCTTATAAATATCGGTGTTTTGGGCGGAAATGCGGCAGCGGTTACAACAACTCAGGGCTATCTCTATCTCGCTTCATCACTCCCGATTGGTATTGGCGGACTTATTTCCGGTATTGCTCAGGGTAATGCAGCAGTTGCGGGTATTTCGCTTTGCGCTAAGAAGCCTGCAGAATTCTCAAAAGCAATGGTTTCAACCACTCTTGTTGAGATTTATGCACTGCTTGCATTCATCGTATCGCTTCTTTCTGTTCTCGCAGTTGGCGGTATGGGAGTTTAATTTAGTAAAAGGAATGAGCGAAATGACTGCAGTCGAAAAAATAGTTGAGCGAATTGAGCTTGATGCGCAGGCTGAGGCTAAAGCAATAATTGCTGAGGCAGAGGAAAAGGCCTTAAAAATTAAGTTTGATTCTAAAAACGACGCAACTGTAGCGGCCGAAGGCTTTAAGGCCAAGGCCGATAAAAAGGCTGAGCGTATCGTTGCGGCGGCAGAGTCGGCCGCAAATTTAACGGTTAGAAACGAACTGCTTTATAAGCGCAGGGAAGAGATTGAGAAAACCTTAATTGAGCTCGAGCAATATTTAAAATCTCTCCCTGAGAAAAAATATTTCGATAAGCTTATGCTTTTAGCGGTTAATAGCGCAAACGGTAAAGAGGGCATTCTTTATATGAATAGTTTTGATTTACAAAGAGCGCCCGAAACCTTCAAGGAAATATTAAGCAGCAAGGGTATCACCGTAAGCAAAGAGCCTGACGATTCGATTTCAGGCGGCTTTATTCTCAAATATGAGGATATCGAAATAAATGAAGATTTTTCGGCTTTAATAGCCGATAAAAAGGAACAACTAGAGGATATTATAAATTCCTGCCTGTTCTAAAAGTAATTTAAGCATTAAGGAGGTGAGAAGCATGTCTGTATCATGGGGCTATTCGGTCGGAAATGTCAGAGCAAGAGAGGTAACTCTTTTAAAGGGCAGTGACCTTGAACAGTTGGCTTCGCTTACAAGCGAGGAGCAGCTTTTATCGGCTTTAAAGGATAAGGGCTTCGGCGGAACCGATATATCGGGCTCTGTTGATGAAATTCTGAAATATGAAACCGAGCAGCTTTGGGAATATTTGAAATCCACAGCGGCCGACTTTTCGGTTTTCTATCCCTTGCTTATAGATAATGACTACCATAATCTTAAAACGGTCATTAAGGGTGTTTTATCGGGAAAAAGCTATGAAAGACTTATGCTTCGTCCCTCGGTTATAGATATAAAAACGGTCGAAACGGCAGTAAAAGAAAAGCAATTTTCTATTTTGCCCGAATTCTGTGCAGAAGCCGCAAAAGAGGCATATGAAGTTTTGGCAAGAACCTCCGATGCTCAGCTTGCCGATGCAATTCTTGATAAAAGCAAGATGAAGGCTTCAATAGATATGTCAAGCGGATTTATCAAGGAATATGTTGAAATCAAGGTTTTTTATGAGAACATCAAAACTCTTATAAAGGCCGCAAAATTCTCAAAAGACCGAGAGTTTTTAGATAGAGCTGTTTATGATATGCCCGGTGCGGATGACCTTAAAATCGCGGCTTTAGGCGGTGAAAAAGAACTTTTGGAGCGTATTGCTGCTAAAGATATAATGGGCAGTAAGCAAGCCGTTGAGCAATATAAAAAATCGCCGTCTGCTTTTGAAAAATATGCTGATGAAAAGCTCATGGAAAAGGTCCGTAGCGCAAAGCGTATAACAATGGGTCCTGAAGTAATTATTGCTTTTTGTTTAGCGCGCCTTCGCGAACTGAAGGAAATCGGAAGATTGGCCTCCGGTATCAGAACAAACAGCGGTGAGGCCACAATAAGAGAAAGGTTGAGAATGCTGTATGATTAGAATAGCAGTTTTGGGCGACGCTGACAGCATTAAAGGCTTTTCGGCGGTAGGCCTCGATATTTTTCCCTGCACTGATTATAAATCGGCAGCAGAGCAGTTCAAAAAAATAACCCAGGGCCAGACCTATGGAGTTATTTATATAACCGAGGAATATGCGGTTTTATTGCATAAAGAAATAGCCGCATTTGATGAATCGGTAACACCTGCGATAATTCCCATTCCCGGTATTAAAGGCAATAACGGAATAGGCGTTAAGAGACTGAGAGATTCGGTTGAAAAAGCGGTTGGCTCCGATATCATTTTCAAAGAGTAAATAATCGGCGTTTTGCCGCAGTATAAAATCCTGTCATTTAAAGGAGATATTAAAAAATGGCTAACGGAACTATAGTTAAGGTTTCGGGACCCCTCATTATTGCAGAGGGTATGCGAGATGCGAATATGTTCGACGTTGTTCGCGTAAGCGAGCAGAAGCTCATAGGCGAAATAATAGAGATGCACGGAGACCGCGCTTCTATTCAGGTCTATGAGGAAACCTCGGGTCTTGGCCCCGGCGAGCAGGTTGTCAGCACCGGTATGCCGCTTTCGGTTGAGCTTGGCCCCGGTCTTATCGGCTCAATTTTTGATGGAATTCAGCGTCCGCTTGAGAAAATCGCAGAGGTTAGCGGAACTAACTTGAACCGCGGCGTTGATGTTCCAAAACTCGACCGCGAGAAAAAATGGCATTTTATTCCTAAGGTTGCCGAGGGTGATACCGTTAAATATGGCGATACTTTGGGTATTATTGAGGAAACAACCGTTGTTACTCATAAAATAATGGTTCCCAAAGGAGCAGACGGTGTTGTTTTAAAAATAGTTGAGGGCGATTATACGGTTGAAGAATCACCCTGCACAATTAAAACCGTTAAGGGCGAGGTAGCTGTTCCTCTTATGCAGCGTTGGCCGGTTCGTGTCGGCAGACCTTATAAGAAAAAGCTTTCACCTGATATTCCGCTTGTTACCGGTCAGCGTGTTATTGATACATTATTCCCCATTGCCAAGGGCGGTGTTGCCGCAGTTCCCGGTCCGTTCGGCTCAGGAAAAACCGTTGTTCAGCATCAGCTCGCAAAATGGGCAGCCGCAGATATTATCGTTTATATCGGTTGCGGCGAGCGCGGCAACGAAATGACCGACGTTCTTAATGAGTTCCCCGAGCTTAAAGACCCTAGAACAGGCGCTTCGCTTATGGGAAGAACCGTTCTTATTGCAAATACATCGGATATGCCTGTTGCGGCCCGTGAGGCTTCTATTTACACAGGTATCACTATCGCCGAATATTACCGCGATATGGGTTATTCCGTTGCCGTTATAGCAGACTCCACCTCGCGTTGGGCAGAGGCTTTGCGCGAGATGTCGGGACGATTGGAGGAGATGCCGGGTGAGGAAGGCTATCCCGCGTATTTGACCTCTCGTCTTGCGCAATTCTACGAGCGCGCGGGCAAGGTGATTTGTCTTGGCTCTGACGGACGTGAGGGTGCGCTCTCCGCGATCGGAGCGGTCTCCCCTCAGGGCGGAGATATTTCCGAGCCGGTTACCCAGGCAACCCTTCGAATTGTGAAGGTGAAGTCGGATCG
>JAZOQD010000016.1:0-5793 GCA_045655925.1 Acutalibacteraceae bacterium
AACATTCTCCTCGGTAACTCTCGAATAGAAAGTTCCATCGGGATAAACGATGACGACAGGACCGAGAGCGCAAAGACCGAAACAACCGGTCTGAACAACCTTTACCTCTTCTGCAAGACCATTAAGCTCAATCTGCTGTGCAAAAGCATCCTGAATAGCCTTACTGCCCGAAGAGGTACATCCTGTACCGCCACAAATCAGTACATGAGCGCGAATCATATATTATACCTCCTAATGTTTTGCCTTATTTATTCATAACGTAGTCAGTAACTACATTGCCACCCTTAAGGTGCTTCTCAACAACCTCAGCAGCCTTTTCGGGAGTCATCTTAACATAGGTGACCTTTTCCTTATCAGCTTCATAAATCTCAACAACGGGTTCATACTGGCAAATGCCGATGCAACCTGTCTGGGTAACGGTTACCTTTCCGCTTAAGTCTGCATCATTGATTGCCTCAACAAATGTGTTGAGAACGGGGCGTGCGCCTGCAGCAATACCGCAGGTTGCCATACCGACAACTCTCTGATATCTCCTGTTCCCTCTCTGAGAACAACCTTATCCTTCATCTTGTCTCTGATGGCGGCGAGTTCTGCCAATGATTTCATAATATTTCTTCCCTTCTAAAAATATTAGTTTGATTGTTTATACTGTTCGTGTAAGGTTTCGGCTGCCCAGCCTAAAACCTCCACGCTATTCAGCGGAATATCCCCCAAAACTTCTCTCATCTGTCTTGTATCAAGGTTTATTTCCGTTTCATTCATTTTATGAACGAACAGAAAATCAATATCGGGGTTTCCTTGAATGAGAGTTATTATTGACTCAACAATATCGCCGAGCGGGGTCATATCTATATGGTTTTTATAAAAGAGTGCTTCGGTTTTTGTTCCATGAGAATCGGGATACTCGCTTTCATGGCGTGATGTTATGTTAAAACTTCCGCCTGTTTGCTCTGCTTGAAGCTTTAAAAGTGGTATTCCCATACCAACCTTTCTAGTGGTTCTCGTGGTGCAGAACGGGTTTGTTACGCCCTTTAGAAAATCTTTTTTCATTCCGCAACCGTTATCCGAAATGATTATGCTCAATGTCTCTGTATCTTCAAGAATCTCGATTTTAACAAAACTTGCTCTTGCCTTTACCGAGTTCATCGCTATATCAAGAACATTGAGTGATAACTCTTTCATCTATTTGCACCTCAGTATTTCAAAAAGACTTTGCCGAACTTTATCACTTGAAAACGGCTCGTCATCCAGCTCAAAATATGCGCTCTTATCTCTTATATCCCAAAGGAAATGCGCATCTGAGCCAATTGTTATCAGCTTACTTTTTAAAATAGGATACTTTTCTTTATATTCCTCTATTTTCTCGGCGTTATGAAATTCAGCGATTTTGAATGCGGGCTCCTCGGGAAAGGTTCCCAATGTTGCGATAACGCCATTGGCTTCTCTGTCAACATGTGCCGGAAACGATACCCCGTTAAAGCTGTCCACCAGTTCTAATACATCGTCATAAGAAATATCGGTGGCATTAGATAAAAGGTATTCATCTGTGCCAATTATATTATCCTCTTCATCAAGTATCAGCTGGTCGCCGAAAATATCGGTGCGGTTTTTAATTCTTATTCGGTGCTTTTCGATTTCTTCTCCGAAGCTTAATGCTTCATCGAGCTTTTCGAAAAGGCAGACAATATGAATATCCTCCGCCGTTGTAAGCTCCATTCCCGCAACCGCTATAATGCCGTTTTGCTTTGCCGCTTTAAAAAAAGCAGGGCAATTTTTAACGGTATTATGGTCGGTCAACGCAACAATGTTAAGTCCCGCCAGGGTTGCCATTCCGGCAATGTTCTGAGGAGTCATATCATTGTCCGCGCAGGGTGACAAACAGGAATGAATATGAAAATCGTAATAATAACGGTTCATTATAATACCTTTGAAAGCTTAACAGCTATTTCGTAGGCAGGTTCAGCCGATGCGAGAATATTTATTCCCTTATTCAAGGCCACCTCGATAACATTATTCTCAAGCTCAACGCCTTCTGCAAGAATAATACAAGCAGTATCGGCCAACGCCGCAACAGCGGCAATATTAACATTGGACATAATGGTTATCCAGGCATCGCCTTGATTTGCTCTACCCATGACCCAACTGAGCAAATCACCGATATAAGCACCGGTAACCTCGCGTGAACCATCGGCAAGAACAACTGTTTTCAAGCCGCATTCTTTAATCAACTGCTCAACTGTCATAGCTTTCACCGTCCAAAACCGTTATTTGTTTTCGTTTTTGTAGCGATTGATAACACAAGCATCAACCTTTGCTGCACCCTTTATAACATCCTCTGCAAAGGCTCTGCAGTTAGGAGCACCACAGGAACCGCAATCGATTCCGGGCAAGGTTTCCTTCAAACGCTGAATATCGCCCATCATTCTCATTGATTCGGCAATATTGGAGCCAAGCCTTGTCATAGGACTGTAATCAGGAACGCCCTCAAAGAAGCATTCCGCAGGGATATGATGCTGGTCATCAGTTAAAAAGTTTTGCGAAACCGGAAGATATCTTCTTAAGGTTTGCAATCTCGCTTTGGCGATAAACGGATTTTCCATTGTCATAACTCCGCCGACGCAGCCGCCCGTGCAGGCGTTCAACTCAATAAACTCAAGCTGCGGTATCATACCGTTTTCAATCTGGTCGAGCATTTTTATAACATTTTCAATTCCGTCAGCCGCAAGATATTTATCATTAAATATCGCGGTTGCCTCGCCGCCCGAGGTTGCCCAGCTTATACCTATCATTCCCGAACGGGAAACAGGTGTCGGAGTCATCTCTCGGCGCATAAGGTTTATTAGCATAAAATAGACATCGCTGATGGAAACAACCATATCAATATTGCTTTTATAGTTGCCAAACCCATTTTTAACGTAGCTTGATTTAGCGGGACAAGGCGATATAAAGCAGATACCGATATCCTTTTCAGTTAGTTCCGGATGCTTTTCTAATGCCCTCTTTCTTGCATTCATCGCCGCAATTTCCATAGGCGGAAGCAAGGGCAAAAGATTATCCTTAAGATAAGGGAAGCGCAACGCAATAAGTCTTGCGATTACCGGACAAGCCGAACTTATAACCGGCTTTTTAATGCCCTCTGTTTTTAAAAACAGGCGTGTATATTCCGAAACATACTCTGCCGCCTGCGATACCTCATAGACCTCATTGAAGCCCATATCAAGCAGACCTTGAAGCACATAATCGATATCATCAAGCTCTTCAAATTGCCCGTAAAGCGTTGGTGCGGGAAGCGCAATGCGCCACTTATACTGCAATAAATTATCAAGCTTATTGCAGTCAGCCCTTTTAGCCTTATGCGGACATACTCTGATGCACTCACCGCAATCAATGCAGCGGTCAGGGTTTATAACTGCATGACCGTCTTTAATTCTGATTGCTTCGGTGGGGCAATGCCTGAGACACGTTGTGCATCCGGTGCACTTATCCCTATCGAGTAAGACCGAATGTTCGTATGTATTCATAGCTTTCCTTTATAAGAAACCGAATTTAGAAATTTACGCACATAGTAATCTTTGTGCCCTTTCCGAGAACGGTTTCTATCTTCATATCATCAGTGTATCTCTTCATATTTGGAAGACCCATACCTGCTCCAAATCCTAAAGAACGGATATTATCGGGCGCGGTTGAAAAGCCTTCCTTCATAGCGAGTTCAACATTGGCAATACCGGGGCCCTCATCATCGAGAATAATCTCGATTTTGTTTTCATAGACCGCAACCTCGGCCTTGCCGCCGCCGGCATGGATTACCATATTTATCTCGCCTTCATACATTGCAATAGAAACGCGACGGATTATTTCCGCAGGTATTCCAATCTCTCTCAGGTTCTTTTTAACCTGAACAGAAGCCTGACCTGCTAAGGTGAAATTTTCACCGTCAACTTCGTAGCGGAATCTGACTGCATCACTCATTAGTAACACCAGCCCCTGTAAGACCACCTGCATAAAGCTTACCGCAGGCGTTATACATTATGTTGTCGGTCGAAAGGAGAATCATAGAGTTTTCTCTTGCGAGCTCAATCATCTCATCGGTCGGCATTTTAGAGCGAACGAACACAATGCAACCCATATCCATCATGACAGCAGTGCGAATGACCTGAGCATTTACAAGACCGGTAAGCAAAATTGCCTGGTCTTTAACATATGCTAAAACATCACTCATCATATCGCTGCCGAAAGCCGAATTAACCTCGCGGTCGAGCTTATCCTCGCCGCATATTACTTTTGCATCCAAAAGCTCTTTTATTTGGCTGATTTTCATAAAGTTAATTCCTTTTTATAAAATATTAGTCGCTGTATTTTGCAATAATTCCGTCAATATCCTTATCGGTAAGACGACCGTAAACATCCTCGTTAACGGTAAGAACCGGTGCAAGACCGCAAGCACCGATGCAACGGCAAGCCTCTAAAGAGAACTTTCCGTCAGCAGTGCATTCGCCTGCTTTAATACCGAGAACCTCAGTAAGACGGTCGATAAGGCTCTGTGCGCCCTTAACATAGCAAGCAGTTCCAAGGCAAACAGAGATGTTATATTTACCCTTGGGTGAAAGAGCAAACTGTGCATAGAAGGTTGCGATACCGTAAACCTCTTCAACAGATACGCCTAAACCCTTAGCAATCATCTGCTGAACTTCAAGCGGCAGATAACCGTAAATTTCCTGTGCCTCCTGCATAACCTGCATCAATGAGCCTTCGATGTGCTTCTTCTCTTCGATAACAGCCATCAACTTTGCTTCCTGCTCAGGTGTTCCATTAAAAGGAATCTTGCTGGCATTTTTTTTCATAAGCTTCTCCTCCTGGTTAAGAATGATAATTACGGCAGATTTTGGCGACATTTTTAAGCGCATACCGCTCCAATCTGCATAACTGTTAAAATTATAACAGACTTTTGTCGAAAAGTCTATAGATATAATCGAAAATTTAGACGAAATTCTTAACAAAATAGTTAAAATTTTTTAGCAGTTTTGGCGCGATACACAGTTAGCCAAAACTAACCCTATGTTAATATGTGCAACATTAAGAATAATTCCCTATCATTACAATCCTTATTGGTTTATTAAACTCTTTTGCAAAATCTATAAGATTACCTGTTCCTTTTGACTTCCCGTCCCAAAATGCTATCACACAATCTGCCTTTGTAACCATTTTTCTATTCCTAATAGGACCCGCAGACCGACCATATTTCCCCCACTCCGCAACGCACTCCTCGAATTTGTATCCTTTTTCAAAAGCATATCTCTGAGCCAATTTATCTGTTCCTCTGCAACCGCCAAAGATTATCACTATATCATATCTTGAACAAACCGATGATAAATAGTAGTCTACGCTGTTGAAAAAATAGTCATAATCGTTGTAATTCCTGCAGCCCCCTATTACTATGTTGATGTCCATTTTTACCTCTCCTTTAAATTCTTTTGTGGAATTATATTTTAATTCTTTTATGGAATTATGTCAAAGAAAATATTGCATATAATTCTTTTGGAGAATATTTATAGGAGGATATATTTGTGAAGAATAGAACAAAGGAATACGGCAATTGCAATCTTGTCGGAAGAAAAATCGAACTCCTCCGCAAAGAAAAAGGAATAAAGCAAAAAGATTTTATCGCTAAAATGCAAACGCTCGGTTGTGATATTAACCCGACCAGTTATTCAAAACTTGAGGGGTATCGTATTCGGTGTAAACGAGAGCACTCTCACCACCGAGGATCAGATCATCTCCGCAGCTTCCTGCACC
>JAZOQD010000017.1:0-17437 GCA_045655925.1 Acutalibacteraceae bacterium
ATGCGCGGTCAGATTTTTAATATTGACGGAATAAGAATTTTTACCTTTGGCGGCGGCGAAAGTGATGACCGCGAACTTAGAAATAACGAGCAAAGCGGTATTTGGTATCGTGAAGAATTGCCGACTCCAAGCCAATTGGCAGAGGGTGCAAGAAACCTTGATGAAGCAGGTCTTAAGGTTGATTATATAATAACTCATGAGCCACCATTGAGAGTTAAAAGCGCTATGTTGCTTAGAAAAGGAATGCCCGATCAGGTTAATAAGCTTAACGGCTATTTCGAAGAGTTGGCAAGGTCGGTCAAGTTTAATCATTGGTATTTTGGTTCCTTGCATGAGGATAGGCTTGTAACCCCTGATTATACCTGCCTTTTTGAAAAAATTATACCTTTAGGCAGTAAGGAACAACCTAAGTAAAAGAGGTAAAAATGGCAAAATTTTCTAATAAACTTATCATTTCCGATATTGACGGAACTCTTATAAACAGCAACAATCAATTAACAAATGAAACTGTAGAAGCAATCAAATGTTTTATGGCAGAGGGCGGCAAATTTGCCTTTGCAACGGGCAGAAACCCCATTGGCATAAAGGCGCTTGATGATGCCATTGTTTCAAACGCCCCGTCTATTTGCTATAACGGCTCGTTGCTCTATGATTTCAGAAAAAACGAATCAATAAAAACCCTTTTTATTGATAACTCGGCAAAGCAGGTAGTTAACCGAATTTTTAACGAAAGACCTGAAGCTGCAATAGAGATTCATAAGGATTCTAAAATATATGAGTTAAGGCCCAATGAGGCAACTAAAATTCATTTTTCAATAGTTAAATTTGACCCCATTTTTGTTAATAATTTGGATGAAGTTCCGTTCCCTTGGGTTAAAATAGGATTTTGGCTTGGGGAGGATGAGGTTCAAAACTTTTCAGAGTATGTAAAAAGTATTATGGGCGAAAAGTTTTCTTACACAAGGGTGCATAGAAACAGCACTGAACTATTGCATAAGGATTCCGATAAGGGCTTTATGTTAGATGAATACCGCAAGCTTTATGACGGCGTTGAGATTATCGCCTGCGGAGATAATCAGAACGATGTGAGGATGCTTAAAAATGCCGATATTTCCTTTGCCCCTAAAAACGCGGCTGACTGCGCTAAACAGGCCGCAAAATATACGCTGGATGTTACAAACGACGAGCATTTTTTAAAGGAAGTTATAAAGAGATTGTAAGCAAAACCCCCAAGCCAAACGGCTTGGGGGTATAATATTTTAAAAAGTAAAAAACCCGCCCAATTTTTTGGACGGGTTTTGGAGCTGTTAGGCAGACTCGAACTGCCGACCTCATCCTTACCAAGGATGTGCTCTACCACCTGAGCCATAACAGCATACTCACAACATCGCATATTTTACTATAACAATGCGATGTTGTCAAGATTAAATTTTAAAATATTTTATTTATCTGTGAGCAACTTGTTAAGCTCGTCCATAAAGGTGCTGATATCCTTGAACTGCCTATAAACAGAGGCAAAACGAACATAAGCAACCTCATCAAGCATTTTAAGTTTGTCCATAACGAGTTCGCCGATATGCTCACTAGTAACCTCGCGGTCAAGCGAGTTCTGAAGCATTGCCTCGATCTCATCAATTGCCTTTTCAATATCATTGATAGAAACAGGGCGCTTTTCACAAGCGCGGAGCATTCCGCTGACAAGCTTATCGCGGTTGAATACCTCGCGAGATTTATCCTTTTTAATAACGATAATGGGGAGGCTCTCAATTATTTCATAAGTAGTAAAACGCTTCTGGCATTTTAAGCACTCTCTGCGGCGGCGGATACGTTCGCCCTCATCAGTAGGTCTTGAATCGATAACCTTGCTTTCCTCATAAGAACAATACGGACATTTCATAAAATGCAATCTCCTAAACTTTTGTTTTAAATATTGTAACACAAAGTTTAAAAATAAACAAGAAAAAAATATTTTACTGGCACATTATGCCGTAAAAACCTTAATTTTTTCTTTCTTTACATTATATATGCAAAAATTATTGAATTTTCAGTTTCTTTCTGTTATAGTATAAAAATATGAGAATGGGTTATTAGTGTCTTAAGGAAGGAGCGGGATTAAATGGAGTTTTTAAAAGTTACTGCAAAAGATAATAAACTGATTAAGAAAATCAAGAAGCTTGTTTCATCCGCTTCTT
Source organism: Acutalibacteraceae bacterium (assembly GCA_045655925.1). Classification (GTDB taxonomy): domain Bacteria; phylum Bacillota; class Clostridia; order Oscillospirales; family Acutalibacteraceae; genus UMGS172. The sequence continues at coordinate 2,193 of JAZOQD010000017.1, forward strand.
ATAGGCGCGAGGAAAACGCTTTTGTTTTAGAGGGGTTAAGGCTTGTTTTAGATGCCGCTAAAAACGGCTACGCTATTGAAACTTTAGTTGTTTCCGAAAGCTTTTTAGAAGCTAATGGAGATTTAAAAGAGGTTCAAAGCTCTAAGCAGAGGATTGTTTTGCCTGATAGCCTTTTTAAAACCTTATGTGATACTGTAAACCCTCAGGGCATACTTTGTGTTGTTAAGATACCCGATACATGCTTTTCGGTTGAAAAAATAGGAATCGGCAAATATTTAATTCTTGAAAATACTCAGGACCCTGCAAACTTAGGCGCTATTGCGAGAACTGCAGAGGCATTAGGTGTTTACGGACTTATAGTTTCTTCAAAAGGGTGTGACCCGTTTTCACCAAAGGCTCAAAGAGCCGCTATGGGTGCGCTTGTGCGATTCCCGATATATTTAAGCTACGATATTATAGAAGATACAAGAAAACTTAAAGATAAAGGCTTTTCTATATATGCTTCGGTTGTATCGGATGCGGATTGTGAAATAACAAAGGTTTCTTATGATGCGCCCAGTGCCGTTATTATCGGCAACGAGGCAAACGGAGTTACCGAGCAGTTAAAAGCGGTTGCAAACAGTAAAATAACTATCCCAATGAGTGGCAGAGCAGAATCGTTAAACGCTGCAGCCGCCGCCGCTATCATTATTTGGGAAATGGTGAAATAAATGGTTGAATATTATGTTTGGCTTCAACAGGTTTTGGGCTACGGCAGTGATACCGCAAAACGCGTTATCACGGAATATAAAGATGCCAAAGCCTTTTATCTTGCTGATGATAAGGAAAAGATTTCGCGTTGCAAATTGTCTAAAGCCCAAGCGTCGCGCCTTCATAATATCAAGCGCAAAACCGTTAACAAGATAATTTCCGATTGCAATGAAAACGGTATTCGCATAATAACGCCTATCGATAGCGTGTATCCGGAGAAACTACTTAATACCGTTGACCCACCGGTTTGCTTATATGTTAAAGGAACCTTTGATTTTAACGGCAAGCCCGTTGTTTCTATAGTTGGACCTAGAAAAATCAGCAACTATGGCTCAAGATGTGCATATACTATTGCTAACACCCTTTCAAGCGTTGGCTTTACAATTGTCAGCGGTGGAGCTTTGGGTGGAGATAGTGCGGCACACTTGGGTGCTTTAGAGGCAAGCGGCAAAACCGCCGCAGTTTTGGGTTGCGGAATAGGTGCCGATTATTTAAAGCAGAATAAAGAGCTTTGGAACAGAATAGCCGATAACGGTTGTTTAATCAGTGAGTATCCGCCGTTTTGCAAAGCATCTAAGGGATCTTTTCCCGTTCGCAACAGAATAATCTCGGCTTTGGCTGACGGCGTTGTTATTCCCGAAGCCTCAGAAAAGAGCGGAACACTTATAACCGCAAGGCACGCTCTGGAGCAGGGAAAGGATATATTCGTTATCCCCGGTAGCCCATCTTTACCTCAGTATGTTGGCTCTAACCGCTTAATCTCAGAGGGCGCAAGGCTTTTATCCTCGGTTAATGAAATAATCCAAGAATATATAGGTATTTATCCGAATAAACTGCATTTACCGAGTGAGCCTGTTTCCTTGCCGAGTGATAAAGAGGAAACAATTGAAAAGGCAGAACAAAAAACTATTGCCGCAGATAAACCCGTAAAGCAGAGGTCTGCCCAAGATGAATCGATGTTATCTAACAGCGCTAAAAAGGTTTTAACCATTATCCGTTCATTAAATGGTGTGGAGTTCGTTACTGCAGATGATATTGCCGAGCAGTTTTCGCTATCGGCAGGCGGTGTTCTTGCAAGCTTTACCGAACTTGAGATTTTCGGTTTTTTAGAGCTTTGCCCGGGTGGCAGATATAAAATCATATAATATTATCGAAAGATGTGAATATAAATGTCAAAATTAGTTATCGTGGAGTCGCCGTCTAAGGCAAAAACAATTCAGAAATACTTAGGCAACGGGTATTCTGTTTTAGCTTCGACGGGACACGTGCGCGATTTGCCGCAATCAAGCTTCGGTATTGATGTCAATAAAAACTATGCACCGAAGTATAGCGATATTGCGGCCAAAAAAGAGGTTATCAAGAAGCTCAAGGCTGCGGCGGCTGAAAGCGAGTTTGTTTATCTCGCAACCGACCCTGACCGTGAGGGAGAAGCAATTTCCTGGCACCTTGCAAGCATCTTGGGCCTTGACCTTACGAAAGAAAATCGTGTTGTTTTTAATGAGATTACCAAAAACGGTGTTTCGGTTGGTATGAGTAATCCGAGAAGCGTTGATATAAACCTTGTTGATGCTCAGCAGGCAAGACGAGTGCTCGATAGAATTGTTGGCTATAAATTAAGCCCGTTTTTATGGAAAAAGGTTAAAAGAGGCCTTTCTGCCGGCCGCGTTCAGTCGGTTGCATTAAAACTTATTGTTGACAGAGAAAAAGAAATCAGAGCCTTTGTTCCCGAGGAATATTGGACTATTGAGGCCAATCTGCAAAAAGAAAGGTCAAAGTTTATTGCCAAGTTCCACGGAGGATTAGACGGCAAGAAAATTGAAATCAAAAATGAAGCCGAGGCTTCGGATATACTCGCCGCTTTAGAAAACGGAAGCTTTACTGTCAGTGATGTTAATTATAAGCTTAAGGAACGCACTCCTGCACCTCCGTTTAATACCTCAACAATGCAGCAGGAGGCTTCAAGAAGACTCAATTATGACGGTAAGCGCACAATGCGTATTGCTCAGCAGCTTTACGAGGGTATTGAAATAGCGGGTAAGGGAACTATCGGTCTTATAACCTATATGAGAACCGACTCGCTTCGTATTTCCGATGAGGCAAGAAATGCCGCTAATCAGTATATTCTGGAAACCTATGGCAAGGAGTATTTGCCCTCTAAGCCTCGTTACTACAAAACTAAAAAGGGTGCTCAGGATGCTCATGAGGCTATAAGACCCACAACCCCGTCTCTTACACCGCAAGAGGTTAAAGATGCTTTAACACCTGAACAGTATAAACTTTACAAACTTATCTGGGAACGCTTTACTGCATCTTTTATGGCTTCTTGCATACTTGATACCGTTACTGCTGATATTGTGAATGGTGAGTATCTCTTTAAAGCAAATGGCCATAAAGTTAAGTTCCCGGGATATACAACCCTTTACATTGAGGGTAAGGATGAGGAAGAAGAAAAGGCAACAACCCTACCTGCGCTGGAAAAGGGCGATGCTTTAAAGGTTAACGAGGCAAAGGGTGTTATAAAAGAACAGCACTTTACTCAGCCTCCCGTTCGCTATAACTATGCCACATTGACAAAGGCGCTTGATGAGAACGGCATTGGCCGTCCTTCAACCTATGCTCCTATTGTTTCAAACATTGAGCAGCGCGAATATATCACTAAAATCAGTAAGGCTTATGCGCCAACTCCGCTTGGCGAAACTGTCACTGACCTTATGAGTGATTACTTTAAGAAAATTGTTGATGTTAAGTTTACCGCAGGTATGGAGGAGAGCCTCGATAAGATTGCGGAGGGCAAGCTTAACTGGACCGAAATCATTGATAAATTCTATCTTGATTTTGATAAAACTCTTAAAAAAGCAGAGGCTGAAACCGAGGGTAAGCATTTAAAGGTTCCCGATGAGGAAACCGATGAGGTTTGCGAACTTTGCGGAAGAAAAATGGTTATAAAATCCGGCAGATTCGGCAAGTTCTTAGCTTGCCCGGGCTATCCGCAATGCAAAAATGCCAAGCCTCTTGAGCAGAATATTCCGGGCGAATGTCCTGTATGCGCAAGCAAGCTTGTCAAGAGAAATACTAAATCGCATCATGTTTTCTATGGATGCTCCAGTTTCCCTTCATGCAAGTTTATGACCTGGGATGAGCCTACCTCAGAAAAATGTCCTACCTGTAATAAAACACTTTTCAAAACCAGAGGCAAAATCCATTGCTTAACCGAAAATTGCGGTTTTGAAAAAGCGGCAACAAGAAAAAAATCTGCCAAGAAGGATGCTCCAAATGAGGATTAAGGTTATTGGCGCGGGTCTTGCAGGTTGCGAGGCGGCATGGCTCCTTGCTAACGCGGGATTTTCGGTTACTCTTTGTGAGATGAAACCGCAAAAATATTCTCCTGCCCATAAAACCCCTCTGTTTGCAGAGCTTGTTTGTTCAAACTCGCTTAAAGCGGCAAGATTCAATTCGGCGGCAGGACTGCTTAAATGGGAAATGGAGTATTTAGGCTCTTTATGTGTTGCTGCGGCTAAAAAATGTGCCGTTCCCGCAGGCGGAGCCTTGGCGGTCCAGCGCGATGAGTTTTCAAAGATAATAACCGAGGAAATCTTAAATAATAAGAATATAACAGTGGAATATGGAGAGGTCACAAAAATCGACCCCGATGAATATACCATTGTTGCAACCGGCCCGTTAACAAATGGCGGTTTGGCTGACAGTATTAAAGAGCTTTGCGGTGATGATTATCTTAACTTTTATGATGCCGCGGCGCCTATTGTTACTGCCGAGAGTATCGATATGAATTCCGCTTTTTTCGCCAGTCGTTATGATAAGGGCGAGGGCGATGATTATATCAACTGCCCGTTAAACAAGCAGGAGTATGAGGATTTCCATAGTGAACTCATAAAAGCCGAGCGCGCGCTTTTGCACGACTCTGATGATGTTGCAAAGGTTTATGAGGGCTGTATGCCGATTGAAATATTGGCAGGCAGAGGCACCGATGCCATAAGATTTGGTCCTATGAAGCCTGTGGGCTTGCGTGACCCTAGAACAGGGCATAGACCTTGGGCAGTTTTACAGCTCAGAAAAGAAAACAAAGAGGGAACAATGTTTAACCTCGTTGGTTTTCAGACCAATTTAAAATTCTCTGAACAAAAAAGAGTTTTCGGAATGATACCTGCTTTGAAAAATGCAGAATATGTCCGTTTTGGCGTTATGCACAGAAACTCGTTTATAAATTCTCCTAAAGTCCTAAACAAAGACTTTTCACTAAAAAAATATCCCAAGGTTTATATTGCAGGGCAGTTAAGCGGTGTTGAAGGATATATGGAATCTGCAGCTTCCGGAATTGCCGCAGCATTGCACCTTAAAAACAGCGTTTCGGGTAATAAACCTGTTGATTTCCCGAATTTTACTATGATGGGTGCTTTGGCAGGTTATATCAGCGATGAATATGTTAAAAGGTTTGAACCAATGGGCGCCAATTTCGGGATTTTGCCGCCGCTTGAATCTCATATAAGGGACAAGCAGGAGAGGTATTTAAAGCTTGCCGAGCGTTCGGCTGAATGGTTCAAAGAAAATATGGGGAGGAACTAATCTTGATTATTGCATTAGATGCTTTTGGCGGAGATAACGCCCCTTTAGAAATACTTAAAGGTGCCGAGGCCGCAGTTAAGGAATATGGAGTAAGCATCGCTCTTACGGGCGATGAGGCTACCATAAAAAAATGTGCCGAGGAGAACAATATTGACCTTAGCGGTATGGAAATAGTTCAGTCTGACGGCATTTTTGATATGCATGACCAGCCGACTGATATTATCCGCTCTAAGAAAAACACTTCCTTGGGAGTTGCTTTGCAGCTTGTTGCAGAGGGTAAGGCAGATGCTTTTGTCAGCGCCGGAAGCACAGGTGCGGTTGTTGCAGGTGCAACCTTTATAATCAAGAGAATAAAAGGTGTTAAGCGTCCCGCTATCGGAACTGTTGTTCCGGGCAGAACCCGCCGCTTTATGATTATGGATTGCGGTGCTAATGCCGAATGCCGCCCCGAAATGCTTGAGCAATTCGGAGTTATGGCATCACTGTATTTAGAAAATGTTGAGGATGTTAAAAATCCTGAAATCGCTCTTCTTAATATCGGAACAGAGGATACTAAGGGCGGTCCGCTACAGCTTGAGGCGTATAAACTGCTTAAAGAGGCACCGATTAACTTTATCGGCAATGTTGAATCAAGAGAAATCCCCGCAGGCGTTTGCGATGCCGTTATAACCGATGGTTTTACAGGCAATATCGCGCTTAAACTCTATGAGGGCGTTGCCTCTAATATGATGAAGATGATTAAAAACGTCTTCAAGAGCAACATTAAAACTCTTATCGCCGCGGCGCTTGCTAAAAAGAGCCTCTACGGCTTAAAGCAGATGTTTGATTACGGCGAAATCGGCGGAGCTCCGTTGCTTGGCGTTAAAAAGCCGGTCATTAAGGCTCATGGAAGCTCAAATGCAAAAGCTATTAAAAACGCTATAAAGCAGGCCAAAAAATGTGTTGAAAACAGTGTCTGCGAGAAAATTGCCGCAGATATGGAAAAGCTTTCTTCTAATAGCGCTGATGAGAAGGAATAATTAAAGATTCTCAAGGTAAGGAATTTACTATGGAAAGATTAGAAAAAATTATCGGCTATGAGTTTAAGGATAAAGAGCTGCTTTTCAGAGCCTTAACTCATACCTCCTATGCCAATGAAACAAGATCGGCAAGAGGCTCTTATGAGAGGCTTGAATTTTTGGGAGACTCGGTTTTATCCCTTATAGTAGCAGAATATATTTTCAAAAACTTTAAAAAATATCCCGAGGGCGAGTTAACCAAGCTTAGAGCATCCTTAGTATGTGAAAAGGCTTTGGCGGCCTTTGCAAGAGAAATGAATTTAGGCGATTTTATAATGCTCGGAAAAGGCGAACAGCAAAATGGCGGAAACGAAAGACCTTCAATTCTTTCGGACGTTTTTGAGGCAGTCTTGGCCGCAATGTATCTTGACGGCGGTTATGAAGTCGCAAAGCGCCATGTTCTAAAGTTTGTCGAAAAGGAACTTGAAAATCATTCGGTTCCAGAGGCGTTTCATGATTATAAAACTCAACTGCAGGAGATTATTCAGCGTAATCCCGAAGAGGAAATAACCTATGTTGTAACCGATGAGAGAGGCCCTGACCATGATAAAAGCTTTACTGTAGAGGTCAGGCTTAATTCAAATGTTATTGGAACGGGTGTTGCCCACAGTAAAAAGCAGGCCGAGCAAGCCGCCGCCCGTCAGGCGTTGGAGCTTATGGGCGAAGAGATATGAGCCACGCCAATATTTCTATATTTGTGCCGCATATCGGTTGCCCCAACATGTGCAGTTTTTGCAATCAGCATAGCATAACTGGTCGAACAGGTGTGCCCTCAAAAGAGGATATAGATTCGGCGGTTTTGGCCGCCAAAACCTCGAAAAACTATGATGCAGAATCCACCGAGATTGCCTTTTTCGGCGGAAGCTTTACTGGCATTGACAGAGAACTTATGCTTGAGCTTCTCAGTGCGGCTAATAGTCATATAAAAAACGGTTCTGTCAGCGGTATAAGAATATCAACAAGACCCGATTTTGTTGATAACGAGGTTCTGGAAATCCTTAAAACCTATGGTGTTACCGCTATAGAACTCGGCGCACAGAGTATGTGCGATGAGGTGCTTTATAAAAACCGCAGAGGGCATACTGCTAATGATGTTAAAATCGCATCAAAGCTTATAAAAGAGGCAGGCTTTGAGTTAGGTCTGCAGATGATGACGGGGTTATATGGCAGTAATGATGAACTCGATAGAGAAACTGCCAAAGCAATCATAGCTTTAAACCCTGAAACAATCAGAATTTATCCTGCAATAACCTTAAAGGATACATATCTTGAATCGTTGTATAAATCGGGCGAATATTTACCGCCCAAGCTAGAAGATGCGGTATCGCTTTGCGATGAGCTGCTCGAAATGTTCGAAAAAGCAGGAATTAAGGTTATCCGCGTAGGACTTCATACTATAGAAGACGGTTCTTATGTTGCGGGACCCTGGCATCCCGCTTTTAAAGAGCTTTGTGACAGCAAAAGAATGTTAGAAATTGCGAAACAAGCTTTAAGCAATTTGGAAAAGGGCGAATATGTATTGCGTGTTTGCCCAAAAAGTATATCAAAAATGACAGGTAATAAGCGCCAAAACCTTGCTCATCTTGAAACCCTGGGATATATATGCAAGGTAAAAGCTGATGAAAAATTAAAGGAATACCAAATCATACCCGAAAGGATGAATAACAGTTGTTTTTAAAATCTGTTGAAATTCAGGGCTTTAAATCGTTTGCCGATAAAACGGTGCTGAAGTTCGGTAAGGGAGTTACCGCCGTTGTCGGTCCTAACGGAAGCGGAAAAAGTAATATTTCGGACGCGGTGCGTTGGGTTTTAGGTGAGCAATCAACCAAAAACCTGCGCGGTCAATCTATGGAGGATGTTATCTTCAGTGGAACAACCGACCGCCGTCCCCATGGCTTTGCTGAGGTTACTTTGGTTATTGATAACAAGGATAGAAGCCTTAACTTTGATAATGACGAGGTTGCCGTTACAAGAAGATATTACCGTTCGCATGAGAGCGAGTATCTTATAAACAAGGCTGTAGTGCGTCTTAAAGACGTTCATGAGCTTTTTATGGATACAGGTCTCGGCCGTGACGGTTATTCTATGATAGGTCAGGGTAAGATTGATAATATTGTCAGCTCAAAATCGGATGAAAGACGCGATATTTTTGAGGAAGCAAGCGGTATTTCAAGATACCGTTACAGAAAGCTTGAGGCTGAAAGAAAATTAGCCGCCGCCGATGATAATATGCTTCGTCTGAAGGATATTATGGTAGAGTTAGAGGACCGCGTCGGTCCTTTGGAGGAGCAGAGCAAAAAGGCAGAAAAGTTTATTGAATTGGCAAAGACCAAAAAGGAACTCGAACTCGGTCTTTGGCTTAATTTGCTTAATCAGTCTAACGACCTGCTTAAAGCGCAGGACGACAAAATCACCCTTGCAAGAGCACATTATAACGAGGTTGAAACGACCTTGCTCGCGCTTGCTGAGGGAATCGAATCGGGTTCTGAAAAGTTTTCTTCAATAACTGTCAGAATCGATGAAATGCGTCGTATTGCCGCAGGCTATGACGAGGAAATAGCAAGAGTTTCGGGTGAAATTAACCTTCATAATGCCGCGATTGCTCATAATGAGGAAACCATTCAGAGAATAAAAAACGATATTTTAGAGCTCAATAGTTCCGATGAGAAATCTAAAATTGAAATTGAGCAGAGAAAGCAGGCTATAGAAGAAAAGAAAATTGGTATCGAAGCATTGTCAAACGAGGTTTCCTCGCTTGAAACCGAGCTTTCAGGCCTTATAAGCAGCAGTGAAAATATTTCAAGACAGATTGAGGATTTAACCAAGCAACTCAATACATATTCTGCGCTTATTTCGGAGCAGAGAGTTCGATTGGTTACCGCTGAATCCTCAATTACCGAGATTGATGCAAGAAATGCCGCTATTGATGAGTCGTTACTTGAAAAGCAGGCTGAATGCGATAAGCTTAATGCCGAGCTTAATGATTATAAAGAGCTTCTGTCCCGTGCTAATGAAACTGTTTTGGAATGCGAAAATGCACTTAACGGTTATGATAAGATTTTCTCATCCCGCAAAGAAAGCTTAGAGGAATTAAAGCAGAAGCTCGATACTTTAAGACTTGATGCTGAGGACAAGCGTCGAAGAGTAAATATTCTTTTAGAATTAGAGAAAAATATGGAGGGCTTAGGGCTTCCCGTTAAATCGGTTATGAAGGAGGCGGAGAAGGGCATTCTTCGCGGAATTTATGGACCTATCAGCAAGCTTATCAGCGTTAAAAAGGAATATGCCGTGGCGGTTGAAACCGCGCTCGGAAACGCTTTGCAGCATATAGTTGTTGAAAGTGAAAATGATGCTAAAAAGGCTATTGCATTCTTAAAATCAGAAAACAAGGGCAGAGCAACCTTTTTACCCGTTTCAACTATCAAGTCGAGAAGCTTAGAGGAAAAAGGCTTGGACAACCTTTTCGGCTATGTTGGAGTAGCCTCGGAATTGGTTGACCTTGATGATAAATTCCGCCCCATAATCGAGAACATCTTGGGTAAAACCGTTATTGCAGAGGATATGGATTCTGCAGTTACAATCGCAAAAAAATACGGTTATCGCTTTAAGGTTGTTACTTTGGACGGTCAGGTTGTTAATACCGGCGGTTCACTGACAGGTGGCTCGCTTGCTAAGAATATCGGTATTTTAAGCCGAGCAGGTGAAATCAAAGAGCTTGATAAAGAAATTATGAAGCTTGCCGAAAAAACCGCAGTATTTACTGACACCTATAATGCGGCGGCACTTGAGCTTTCTGAACTTGAAGCAAAGATGGTTGCCGCAAAGTCAGAACTTATAACCGCTAATGAGGATAAGGTCAGAACCGAGGTTGAAATTCATAGAATTGAAGACCTTATGCTGACCGCTACTAAGTCTATCGAGGCTATGAACGGGGAGAAATTCCTGCTTTCAGAGCGCACTAAAGAGTTGGGCGTAACCGTTGCCGATGCAACCAAGCAGATTGCAGAGATTGAAATCGGTAAGGGCAAGGCTCAGGCAGAGATTGACGGGCTCTCGGGCGGACGCGACAGCGTTACCGACCGCAGAGAAGAACTTACCTCTAAGATTACCGAGCTTAAGATTAAAATCATGCAGGAGCAAAAGGATATTGAGGCTACTGAAAGCTCAATAACCCTGCTTAATGAGGCTGTTTTAGCAAGCGGAAATAAGGGCGAAACACTCAATGCAGAAATTGTTGCAACCGAGGCCGCTTCCGAAGCCGAGAGAGAAACAATCAAGGCTTTAGAGGCAAGTATCGAGGAAATTAAGGCAAAAATAGTTGAGGCAAACAATTCTGTTGAGGCTATGATTTTAGAACGTGATAATGCCGACCGCGAGGGTCAGCAGATGCGCCTTAAGGAACGCGATATGACCACCGAGCGTGAAAAGCTGGGTGGTGAGGTTGCAAGACTCGAAGAGCGCAGAGAAAATATGCTCAAAGAGTATGACGATATCGTCAGAAGAATGTTTGATGAGTATGAGCTCACAAGAACCGAAGCTGAGCAGATTGCAAAGCCGGTTGAAAATGTTTCTGATGCCAAAAAAGAACTTGCAGAGGTTAAAAATAAGATTAAGGGTCTTGGAAATGTTAATGTTTCGGCTATCGAGGAGTTTAAGGAGGTTCATGAGCGCTATGTATTTATGAAGGCGCAGATGGACGACCTTGAAAAAACCAGAAGCGAACTTAACAAGCTTATTGATGACCTGACAAAGCAGATGAAGGAGAAGTTCCAGGAGGGCTTCGAGAGCATCGGCAAAAACTTTACAAAGGTATTTACCGAATTGTTTGGCGGCGGTCATGCCGAGCTTGTTATGACCGACCCCGATAATATCTTAGAAAGCGGAATTGATATTGTTGCAAAGCTGCCGGGTAAAAATGTGCCCAGCCTTGATGGACTTTCGGGTGGTGAAAAAGCACTTGTTGCCATTTCGATTTACTTTGCGATTATGATGGTAAATGCTCCTCCGTTCTGCTTCTTGGATGAGGTTGATACAGCTCTTGACGATATTAACGTTGAGCGTTTTGCAAATTATATGACCAAGTCGCAATTCGGAACACAGTTTATCTGCGTTACCCACCGCCGCGGCACTATGGACGCCGCAGATATGCTCTATGGTGTAACAATGCAGGAAAAGGGTGTAACCAAGCTTTTACAGCTTAATGTTGATGAGCTTGTAAAAACACTCCACTTAGAAAACAATTAAGAAAAGAGTTTTTTATGGGATTTTTCACGAAACTAACCTCAGGACTTTCTAAAACAAGAAGCTCAATAAGTAATGCAATCGGTTCTGTTATTTCGTCTTTTACTAAAATTGATGAGGAACTTTTTGAGGAACTTGAAGAAATACTTATTATGAGCGATATAGGCGCCGTGACTTCGGCGAAAATTTGCGATATTTTGCGCGAAAAGGTAAAAGAGCAAAGAGTAAAAGAGCCTGAAGAGATAAAGGGTATGTTGGCAGAAATTATGGCCGATATGCTAAAGGGCGATACATCGCTTAAGATGACAACCAAACCCTCTTTTGTCTTTGTTATCGGTGTTAACGGCGTTGGTAAAACAACAACTATCGGCAAGCTTGCTTCGCAAATTAAGCAAAGTGGAAAATCTGTTATATTGGGTGCCGCTGATACCTTCAGAGCCGCTGCTATTGACCAGCTTGATATCTGGGCAAAGAGAGCCGAGGTTGATATAGTGAAATCGGCTGAAGGAGCAGACCCTGCGTCAGTCGTATTTGATACGATAGCCGCAGCAAAAGCAAGAGGCAGTGAGGTTATAATCTGTGATACTGCAGGCAGACTTCATAACAAGAAGAACCTTATAAATGAACTTGCAAAAATGTTCAGAATCATAAAAAGAGAGCTGCCCGATTGCGATATTGAAACTTTACTCGTTTTAGATGCAACAACAGGGCAGAATGCAGTTAATCAGGCAAGAGAATTTAAAGAGGCCGCAGATATTACGGGCATCGTTTTAACCAAGCTTGACGGAACTGCAAGAGGCGGAGTTGTTCTTCCTATTATGGATGAGCTTAAAATCCCCGTGAAATATATCGGCGTTGGCGAGCAGATTGATGACTTGCAACCCTTTAATGCAGAAGAATTTGCAAAAGCAATATTTGAGGTGAATGGTTAATGGCAACCTTTATTGTAGCAACCCATAATAAGAAAAAGTTGGCTGAATTGCAGAGAATTTTAGCCCCTATGGGCATTGATGTTATCAGTCCTCTTGATATTGAGGGCGGTATAACTGAGGCCGAAGAAAACGGCTTAACCTTTGAGGAAAACGCTCTTATAAAAGCCAGAAGCGCCTGCAAGGAAACAGGTTATCCCGCAGTTGCCGATGATTCGGGACTTTGCGTTGATGCTTTAGATGGAGCCCCCGGTATTTATTCAGCAAGATTTGCAGGAACGGGCAACGATGAAGATAATAATAACCTTCTCCTCGAAAAGCTAAAGGGTCTGCCAAAGGAAAAGAGAACGGCCCACTTCGTTTCGAGCATAGCCTGTGTTTTCCCTGACGGCAGAGAGTTTACCGTTCGCGGCGAATGTCACGGATATATTGCAGAGGCACCCAGTGGCAACGGTGGATTTGGTTATGACCCGCTATTTATAAGTGAAGTAGGTTGCTTTGGAGATATCTCCGCCGAAGAAAAAGACAAGGTTAGCCACAGAGGAAAATCTATGGCATTATTTAAAGAAACCTTAAAAGAATATATTTAATTTAGAATTGAGGAATACTAATGCTTAACAGTAGGCAAAGAGCACAGTTAAGAGGAATGGCAAACAGAATGGATGCCATTTTTCAGATAGGTAAAGGCGGCATCGGAGACCAGCTTATAAAGCAGGTCGAGGAGGCTTTAGAGAAAAGAGAACTTATCAAGCTTACCGTATTAGAAACAAGCCCAGAGAGCGTTCGCTTTTGCGCCGATGAGGTTGCAAAGAGAAGCGGTGCCGATGTTGTTCAGGTAATCGGCTCCAAATTTATCCTTTATAAAGAAAGTAAGGAAAACAAAACCATCGTTTTGGTGAAATAATGGGAACGGTTTTAATGTTTGGAGGAACCTTTAATCCTCCTCATAATGCTCATCGGTTGATGCTTGAGGCTGCGGCAGACTCGAGGAATTTTGATAAAATACTCATTATTCCAACCAACATTCCTCCGCATAAAGAGGTGGCAAGCTATTGTCCCGATAAAGAACATCGACTTAATATGTGCAAACTGTTAGCTCAAGGAGTGGAAAACGCCGTTGTTTCCGATATGGAATTAAAGCGCGAGGGCAAAAGCTATACCTTTGATACTCTTGCTGAGCTTAAAAAGCAGTATTCTGACCTTGCGATTTTAATAGGCGCTGATATGGTTACGACATTTTTCTCTTGGTATAGATATAAGGAAATTTTGAACCTTTGCGAAATCGTTGCGGTCCGAAGACCGGGTATTGATAACTGCGACTTTGATGAAGCGGTTGCAAGGCTTAAAAATGAGGGCGGTAAAATAACTGTGTTAGAGGCTAAAATGCCCGATATTTCATCAACCGATATAAGAGAACAGGAATCAGGGGAAAGCACTTTGATTTTAGAAAAAGTGCCGAAAAATATTTATGAATATATCGCAAGCAACAACCTTTATCCCACAAAATAGAATAGATGAGCTGAAAAGTATTTTAAAAGAAAGATTGACCGAAAAGCGCTATTTGCATTCATTGGCGGTTGCCGATGAGGCGGCAAGATTGGCAGAAATTTTAAAAGCAGATGTCCAAAAAATGTATGTTGCAGGTTTGCTTCACGATATTTGTAAGAATGAAACCGCAGAACAACAGTTGCAATTATTTTCACAGTTTGGTATAATGCTGACTGATATTGAAAAAGCGTCGCCGTCTGTTTGGCACGCGTATTCGGGCGCTTTGTATATTAAAAATGTGCTTGGTGTTGATGATGAGGATATTATTTCCTCGGTCAGATACCATACAACTGGCAAAGCTGATATGACGTTATCAGAAAAAATAATATATATTGCCGATTTAACCGAGGTAAACAGAGATTATCCCGATGTTGATGTAGTCCGAGCGCTTTTAAAAGATGATATTGATAAAGCAATTATTTATGTTTTAAAATATACTTTGAAAAAGCTATCGGCGGATAATAAGCCAATTCATCCAAATACTCTGGATGCTTATAATTTTTTAGTTTTAAACAGTGAGGATTTTTAATGGATAGTTTTAACATTTTAAAGATTGCCGCAAATGCCCTTAACAACAAAAAGGCCATGCAGCTGGAGGCAATTTATATTGAGGAAATAAGCGACCTTAGCGATTATTTTGTTATCTGCACCGCAACCTCAAATGCTCATATTAGAGCGCTTGCTGATGCGGTTGAAGAAAAATTGAAAGAAGCAGGAGTTATGCCGAATCATATTGAGGGTAAAGCATCAGACTGGTTGCTTCTTGATTACGGCACCGTTGTTATCCATATTTTCGGCAAGGCTTCAAGAGAGTTTTATGCTCTTGACCATATGTGGAATGACGGCGAGCAGGTTGATTTAGATAAAATACTTGAACTTAATTTGGAGGGTTAACCTTGAAATACGATTTTAAAAGTATAGAAGAAAAATGGCAAAAGAAATGGGAAGAGGAGCAGGCATTCGTCTGCTCGGAGGATACTTCTAAGCCTAAGTTTTACGGTCTTGTTGAATTTCCTTATCCCAGCGGCGCAGGTATGCATGTTGGTCATATCAAAGCATACTCAGGTCTTGAGGTCGTTTCGAGAAAGAGAAGAATGCAGGGCTATAATGTTCTGTTCCCGATAGGCTTTGATGCTTA
>JAZOQD010000018.1:0-2612 GCA_045655925.1 Acutalibacteraceae bacterium
CTTATTTCTGCCATATTTTATCTGGTTGCTCTTTGCATTTTATCTTAATTTCTCAATAGTTGTTTTAAATTCTTAGTTTTTTGAAAAAATTAGTAAAAAGACTTGATTTTTCCAGAAAAGATGCTAAAATATAAATTAGCACTCGAAGATTGAGAGTGCTAATTGATTATTTACGAACAAATACCAGGAGGTAATACTATGACTATTAAACCACTTGCAGACAGAGTTGTTATAAAGTCTTGTGAAGCTGAGGAGACCACTAAAAGCGGCATTATTCTCGCAGGTGCGGCTAAAGAAAAGCCCCAGGTTGCAGAAATTGTTGCAGTTGGCCCCGGCGGAAACGTTGATGGCGTTGAAGTAACAATGTCCGTTAAGGTTGGAGATAAAGTTATAACCAGTCAGTATGCAGGAAATCCCGTTAAGATTGATGGCGTTGAATATTCAATTGTTCGTCAGTCTGATATTCTTGCTATTGTTGAATAATTGGAGGAAATAATAATGGCTAAAGAAATTCTTTTTGGCGAAGATGCCAGAAAAGCTCTTCAGTCGGGTGTTGACCAGTTGGCAGATGCCGTTAAGGTAACACTTGGACCTAAGGGCAGAAATGTTGTTCTTGATAAGAAATTCGGTGCACCGCTTATTACTAATGACGGTGTGACCATTGCTAAAGATGTTGAGTTAGATAACCCGTTTGAGAATATGGGCGCTCAGCTCGTTAAAGAGGTTGCAACCAAAACTAATGATTGCGCGGGTGACGGAACTACTACTGCTACCGTTTTGGCTCAGGCTTTAATCCGCGAGGGCATGAAAAACGTTGCAGCAGGAGCTAACCCGATGGTGCTGAAAAAGGGTATTAAGCTTGCTGTTGATACTGCAGTTGAAACCGTTGTAGGCAACTCCAAAAAAGTTAGCTGCTCAGATGATATTGCAAGAGTTGCAACTATTTCTGCAGGCGATGAGTTTATTGGTAAGCTTATTGCTGAGGCAATGGATAAGGTTTCTTCTGACGGTGTTATTACCGTTGAGGAATCTAAAACCGCAGAGACATATTCTGAGGTTGTTGAAGGTATGCAGTTTGACCGTGGCTATATAACTCCTTATATGGCTACCGATACCGATAAAATGGAAGCCATCATTGATGACCCGTTTATCCTTATCACTGATAAGAAAATTGCTAATATTCAGGAAATATTACCTTTGTTAGAGCAGATGGTTCAGTCGGGCGGAAAGCTTGTTATTATTGCCGAGGATGTTGAGGGTGAGGCTCTTTCAACACTTATTGTTAATAAGCTTCGCGGAACCTTTACCTGCGTTGCTGTTAAAGCTCCGGGCTTTGGCGATAGAAGAAAAGAAATGCTTCAGGATATTGCTATCTTGACCGGCGGTCAGGTTGTTTCTTCAGAGCTTGGATTTGAACTTAAGGATACCGAGATTATGATGCTCGGCCGCGCAAGACAGGTTAAGATCAGCAAGGAAAACACTATTATCGTTGGTGGCGCGGGTGATTCTGCTGCTATTAAGAACAGAATCGGTCAGATTAGAAATCAGATTGAAACCACAACCTCTGAGTTTGATCGTGAGAAGCTTCAGGAAAGACTTGCTAAGCTTTCGGGAGGAGTTGCAGTAATTAAGGTTGGTGCAGCTACAGAAATCGAAATGAAGGAAAAGAAGCTTCGCATCGAAGATGCTCTTTCAGCTACTAAGGCAGCAGTTGAAGAAGGTATTGTTGCAGGTGGTGGTGTTGCACTTGTTAACTCTATCCCTGCAGTTAAGGATTTACTTGCTACTGTTGACGGCGATGTTAAAACAGGTGTTGCTATTGTTCTTAATGCACTCGAAGCACCTATCCGTCAGATTGCTTATAATGCAGGCCTTGAGGGCTCTGTGATTGTTGATAAGATTGTTTCTTCGGGCAAGGCAAACTACGGCTTTGATGCATATAATGAGGTTTATACCGATATGCTCGAGGCAGGTATTGTTGACCCGACTAAAGTTACCCGTTCTGCATTACAGAATGCCGCTTCTGTTGCGTCAATGGTTCTTACAACTGAATCTATTGTTGCTGATAAAAAAGACCCCCATGCTGAAGCTGCTGCAGCCGCAGCTGCTGCAGGTGCCGCAGGCGGAATGTATTAAAATATTTAAAGCCCACCGATTTTTCGGTGGGCTTTATTCTTTGTTTGACTAATCATAAGAATTATAGTATCATTTAATCAGAAACTGGTGAAAGACAAGGTGATTTAATGCGTAACTGTGCAATGTTTATGGATTTTTATGAGGCTACTATGGCCAACGCCGCAATACTGCAGGAAATGGGGGAAAGGGAAGCATATTTTGATATGTTTTTCCGCCGCGTTCCCGATGATGGCGGGTTTGCTATTATGGCGGGCTTAAAGCAGCTTATTGATAATCTTAACGAGTTGGTCTTTACTGATGAAGATATTGAGTATATGCGCGCTCAAAATCTTTTTGATGATAAGTTTTTAACCTTTCTTAAAAGCTTCAAATTCTCTTGTGATGTATGGGCAATTCCTGAGGGAACTCCGATATTCCCCGGTGAACCTGTTATCACCGTAAGAGGCCCTGTTGTACAGGCTCAGTTTGTGGAGACT
>JAZOQD010000019.1:0-13924 GCA_045655925.1 Acutalibacteraceae bacterium
GCTTTAATGGCATCAGGGAAGGTTCCGTCGCGGAGCATATATTCCTCCTCGCCGTCAGAGGTTATAAAGGGAACATCAATCCCGAATTCGCGGTAATATTTTGCGAGTTCTTCTAAGTATGCTCTATCCTGCGCAACACCGCCATATTCGTTTTCAACCTGAACCATTATAATATTACCACCGTTGGTAATAAGGAAGGGGCGGATAATATCGCATATCTTTTCTAAGTAGATTTTAACCTTTTCAAGATAGGGCTTATAGTAACATCTGAGCTGCATATTTTCGTCTTTTAAAAGCCACCAGGGAAGACCGCCCAAATCACACTCTGAGCAGATATAGGGGCCGGGACGCATAACGATATAAAGGCCTAATTTCTGAGCTAATTCAAGGTATTTTTTTAAATCAAGAATGCCTGTGAAATCCCATTCGCCCTCTCTTTTTTCGTGCAAGTTCCAGGCGCAATAGGTTTCAACGCAGTTACAACCGAGCTCTTTAAGCTTTAAGAGTCTATCCTCCCAATATTCAGGGAAAATGCGGAAATAATGCATCGCGCCCGAGACTATTTTAACCTTTTTATCATCGATAAAATAGCCGTCCTTATTAAAATGAAAAACCGACATAATATCACCTTTTTAATGAGATTTTATACACAAACAAGGTAAAATACGCTTGTTACAGAAACCAAAGAGATTGCGGCGAAGCAATTGAGCGTAGCAAACGCTTCAAACGCTTTAATTGAGGAGGCTTTTGCCTCTTTATGCATAAGTGCGGTAAGACCTCCGCCTGAGAGAATAATCGGGACAACATATCTGAAGTCCATTGTGCAGCCGTAGGGCATCTTGATATAGAAAATAACCTGCGAAGCAAGTAAGGATAAAAGCAAGGATAAAAGAACGATAACGGGTAAATCAAAAAGCTTTTTATTTTGCTTCTTGCGGTTAATTATAAATAGAACAAAGGTTATAACAAAAAGAATACTGAAAACATAGTTTAAGAAAACTGCCATAACCGCAAACGCTGTTCCGTTCCAGAATGAGAACTCGCCGAACAAAGAGGATTTCAGCATATAATCGATAAGGTTATAGTTCTCCCAAGCGTCAGCAAACGGGGAGTAGAATATTGCTTCTGCACTCGGTAAAAAGAAGCGGTCAAAGGTGGGAATATGAGCAGTTGAAAGGTCGGGGTTTAGGTTTGAAAAAACAAAGCCGAAGCCCTGGTCAAAGCGGATAGAAGCATAAATCTGGAACCAGAGGCCGATTGGTGCGGCAATCAAAAGGAACACCGCAAATTGCGAAATTGTTTTTAAAACGGGGCGCCATTCTTTAGCTTTAACGCTCTTTATAAAGACAAGAACAAATAACACCGCAATGGTAAAGCATATGGTTGCGCCGTTTAATTTTGTCATCATTGCAAGGCCAACAAAAAGTCCCGTTATTGCAATATTCTTAAAGGAAGGAACCTTATAATATAAAACTGCGCGATATAGCGCTATAATAGATAGCATCAGGCAAAGTGGGTCGTTATTTAATTGTCCGGAAAACTGAACAAGGCGCGGATAAAAGCAAACAAAAATCATGGCAAGAAGCCCCGCGTTTCCTCTTATGCCCAGCGCTTTGAAAAGCTTGCAGGCAAAAACTGTTGTCACAGTTATATATATAAGTGAAAGGGTCTGACAGGCTATAAAATAGGTTTCGCTGTTAAGCAACCAATACCTCGAAAACGGTAATGACGGCATAGAATTTGAAATGAGCGTAAAAAGCCATTCAAAAATATGCATAAATACTGATTGAATAAGGGCGTTAAGCGGCGGATGATAGAACTGATAATCGTTAGTTTCGGGTAAAATGCCTTTTTTGAACAAAATATCGGCATAGGCAAAATGGCCAACATCTCCCCAGGTATCGTGCTGCCTGCAATCACCCTCGGTATAAAGAATATATCCGAGGCGTATAGCAAAGCTTGCAAGAATAATAAGCAGAATAAGACGTTTTCTCGAAAGTTCGCCCGCGCGATGCAAAACAAAGCCGATAGCAGCTAAGCCTAAAAGCAGAATAAGTGCAAAAAACTTTGCCGCCTCACCTCTTGGAAGACCACTGAAATCATCAAACAGGGGAGTAAAAATAACATACGAAACAACCGAAAATAAAAAAAGTGCGGCATAAAAACAGAGTTCTTTTAAACCTTTTAAGCGAGGCTTTTTAATCTCCATTTTTTCCACACTCCTTTTCAGTTTATATGTTAAATATAATTTATCATAAAGATAACAAAAAATCAACCTTGAAGATTGAAATCAAACTGCTTTTGTGTTACAATGTTCTTAGATTGTAATCGGGAGAATTTTATGAATATAGTTGAAATCGTTTCGAAAGAATTAAGTTTAAAAGATTGGCAGGTTAATGCCGTTATTTCGCTTTCTGATGAGGGCTGCACTATTCCGTTTATTGCCCGTTATCGCAAGGAAGCGCACGGCTCTTTGGATGACCAGACAATCCATACTTTAATAACAAGGGTTGAATATTTAAGAGGTCTTGAAAAGCGCAGAGATGAAATTGCCGCCGCTATTGAAGAGCAGGGCAAAATGACTGAGGAGATAAAAGAAGCGCTCGAAAAAGCCGAGCAGCTATCGGTATTGGAGGATATTTACCGCCCGTTCAGACCCAAACGCAGAACAAGGGCAACCGTTGCAAAGGAAAAGGGCCTTGAGCCTTTGGCAGAGCTTATATTAGCTCAGGACGGCGCCGATATTTTTGAAGCCGCAAAGGAATATTTAACCGATGAGGTTGAATCTGTTGATGAGACTATTAGTGGCGCTAAAGACATTATTGCGGAAATTGCCAGCGATAATCCGGATGTTCGTCGCAGACTCAGAAATCTATTCTCAGTAGTCGGTGTTGTTGCGGTTAAAGCCGCCGATAAGGAAAAAGACAGCGTTTATACAATGTATTATGATTTTTCCGAGCCCGTCAAAAAAATAGCAGGGCATAGAGTTCTGGCTATAGATAGAGGCGAAAAGGAAGAATTTTTAAAGGTTAAGGTTAGCATTGAGGAGCAAAAGGCCCATAATGTGCTTTTTGATGTTTTTATAAAGGAAAATTTTTGCTCAGCAACTGATATTTTGCGCGATGCGCTTATTGATTCATATGCAAGGCTTATAGAACCCTCGGTTGAACGCGAAACAAGAGCAATGCTGACCGATGAAGCCTGCAAGGGTGCGATTAAAAATTTTTCAAACAACCTGCATCAGTTATTGATGCAGCCGCCTGTTAAAAATAAGGTAAC
The DNA here is from genome assembly GCA_045655925.1 of Acutalibacteraceae bacterium. Taxonomy (GTDB): domain Bacteria; phylum Bacillota; class Clostridia; order Oscillospirales; family Acutalibacteraceae; genus UMGS172. The sequence continues at coordinate 3,280 of JAZOQD010000019.1, forward strand.
AATGGGTCTTGACCCCGGCTACAGAACGGGTTGTAAGGTTGCCGTTGTTGACGGAATCGGCAGAGTTGTTGATACAGGCGTTATTTATATAACCCATAGCGATGCTCAAAAGCAGGACGCTAAGAAAAGAGTTTCTGCGTTGATTGCAAAGCATAATGTTGAATGTATAGCAATCGGCAACGGAACCGCAAGCAAGGAAACCGAGATGTTTATAAGCGAGCTGCTTAAAGAAACCGCAAGCAAGGCGCTTTATATGGTAGTGAGCGAGGCAGGCGCTTCGGTTTATTCGGCAAGTAAGCTTGCCGCCGAGGAATTCCCCGAATATGATTTAACCTTGAGAAGCGCAATCAGCATTGCAAGAAGATTGCAGGACCCGTTAGCAGAACTTGTAAAAATTGAGCCCAAAGCTATTGGAGTCGGTCAGTATCAGCACGATATGCCTCCTGCCGAGCTTTCAAAGAGCCTTGATTTCGTCGTTGAGGATTGCGTTAACAGCGTTGGTGTTGACCTTAATACCGCTTCGGCGGCTCTGCTTTCAAGAGTTTCGGGCTTAAATAGTGCAGTTGCTAAAAATATTGTTAACCATAGAACCGAAAACGGAGCTTTTAAAAGCCGCAGTGAACTTAAAAAGGTTTCAAAATTAGGACCTAAAGCCTTTGAACAGTCGGCAGGTTTCTTAAGAGTTACAGATTCTAAAGAACCGCTTGATGCAACTGCCGTTCACCCCGAAAGCTACAAGGCTGCGAACGCGCTTTTAAAGGAGCTTGGCTTTACCTCTAAGGATATAGCAGGCAACAAGCTTGATGGCATCTATGAAAAATGTGAGAATATAGGCTTTAGCAGTATTGCTGACAGACTCGGTATAGGTGTTCCGACTTTGAAGGATATTTTATCCGAGCTTCAAAAACCCGGTCGTGACCCGAGAGATGAGCTGCCACCCCCAATGCTTCGAAGCGATGTTTTGGAGATAAAGGATTTAAAGCCCGGTATGGAAATAATGGGAACGGTCAGAAATGTTATTGATTTCGGCGCGTTTGTAGATATCGGTGTTCATCAGGATGGTTTGGTGCATATTTCCGAAATATGCGACAGGTTTATAAAACATCCCTCTGAAGTTCTTAAAACGGGGGATATCATTAAGGTTTATATTCTGTCGGTTGATGAAAAGAAAAACCGCATTAGTCTTACTATGAAAAAGAGGTAATCTTATGAAAGCCAAAAGTTTTAAAATAATTTTGGGTGGCCTTTTTGCCGCATTCGTTTTTTTGGGAACGCTTATCAGCGTTCCGCTTCCAAGTTATGGATACATAAATATTGGTGATTGCTTTGTTCTTTTATCCGGTGTTATATTGGGACCTATCGGTTTCTTGGCATCCGGAATAGGCGCCGCGCTTGCTGATATTGCTTTGGGGTATGCCGTATATGCCCCGGCAACCTTTGTAATAAAACTGCTGGTAGCTTTGGCAATTTTTCTTATTTGCCCTAAAAACAAATATAAAGCTTGGCGTTTCTTTATCGGCGCTTTTGCCGCCGAGGCAGTGATGGTGGCAGGTTATTTTGTTTACGAGAGTGTGCTGTATGGAATAGGCGGTGCCGCATTGGGAGTTCTAGGTAATTCGTTGCAAGGAATTTGTAATATTTCTCTTGCATTTGTTGTGTTTTTATGTTTAAATAAATTTGGGATTTTAAATAAATTTTCAAAGGGTTAAAGAGGTAATAAGTATGGAACTCAAAGGCAAAAAAATAAATTTCTTAGGCGATAGTATAACTGAGGGTGCGGCAGTTGCAGACAGAGAGCACAATATCTATTGGCAAAGAGTAGGAATACAAGAGGGTGCAATAACAAGAGGCTACGGTATCAGCGGAACCAGAATCGCAAAAAAACGAGTTCCTTCAAATATTGCACGTCATGATCTTGACTTTATAAAAAGAACCGATGAGATGGATCCTGATGCGGATGTTGTTGTTGTTTTCGGCGGAACCAATGATTTTGGCCATGGTGATGCTCCTATCGGCAAGTTTACTGATAGAACAGAATACACTTTCTATGGCGCAATGCATGTTCTTTGCAACAAGCTTATTGAGAAGTATCCTTCTGCGCAGATTGTTTTTATGACCCCGTTACATAGACTTTCTGAGGATAATATGATAAACGAAAACGGTCAGCCGCTTGAAACAAATCTTGAGGGCTTCAGAAACATTATTATTGAGGTTGCAAGATATTACTCAATTCCTGTTCTTGATTTGTGGGCGGTTAGTGGTCTTCAACCCAAGGTTGATATTATTAAGCAAACCTATATGAAGGACGGACTTCATCCTAACGACCTCGGCCATAAGATGATTGCCGATAAGCTTATAGGTTTCTTAAAAACGCTTTAATTCTTGACAAAATATAATAATAGTGGTATTCTTTTTTAAAAGTAAAACCTATGATTAAGAATAGTAGCCTGATTTGAGGTTTTTAGAGAGCCGCCGATGGTGGAATGGCGGCAACGTTATGTCAGGTGAATGGGCTTATGAGGGCGGTCGAAAGCATTGTGTGAGTAGTAACCGACGGGGCGCGCCCGTTATAGTGCGGCTCATATGTTAGTATGAGGTGAGCGGATGAGTTTTCATCAATTTGGGTGGTACCGCAGGATTATATAATCTTGTCCCATATTTTTGGGGCAAGATTTTTATTTTTGAGGTGCTGAATATGTTTCTTTTAACTAAGCGATGGCGTAATAAGTAGCTTTTTTAACTTATTATTTTATAAAATGAGGAATGAATTATGAAACTTAACAATGTTGATTTTGAAACATACTTTAACAACTATCCCGATAAGGATGGTTATTTTGGTAAATACGGCGGAGTTTATATTGACGATAAGCTTAAAAATGCTATGGCAGAGATTACTGAGGCATATTTTTCAATCTGCCAATCGCGTAAGTTTATCGCCGAGCTTCGCAGAATAAGAAAAGAATTTCAGGGTAGACCTACTCCCGTAACACATTTAGAGAGATTGTCCGATGCTTTGGGCGGCAAGGTTCAGCTTTATGCAAAAAGAGAGGATTTGAACCATTCGGGTGCTCATAAGCTTAATCACTGTATGGGTGAGGCCTTGCTTGCAAAATATATGGGCAAGAAAAAGGTTATTGCTGAAACAGGTGCAGGTCAGCATGGTGTTGCTTTGGCTACTGCCGCTGCATATTTTGGATTAGAATGCGATATTTATATGGGCTCTGTTGATATAAAGAAACAGGCTCCTAATGTTGCCCGAATGAAGATTTTAGGTGCTAACGTTATCGAGGTAACCCACGGCCTTAAAACTCTTAAAGAGGCGGTTGATGCTGCATTTGATGCATATAGCAAGGAATATAACGATTCTATTTACTGCATTGGCTCAGTGCTTGGCCCTCATCCGTTTCCTATGATGGTGCGCGATTTCCAGAGCGTTGTCGGCATTGAAGCAAGAGAGCAGTTTATTGAGATGACCGGTCATTTGCCTACTTCAATTGTTGCTTGTGTTGGCGGTGGAAGTAATGCAGCAGGTCTTTTTGCGGGCTTTTTAAATGACCCCGTTGATATTTATGGTATTGAGCCTTTGGGCAAAGGACCGAAGCTTGGCGACCATGCAGCAAGTCTTAAATACGGCACCGAGGGCATTATGCACGGCTTCAACAGCATCATGCTCAAGGATGAAAACGGCGAGCCCGCTCCCGTTTACTCGGTAGCATCAGGTCTTGACTATCCTTCGTCAGGCCCTGAGCATGCGTTCCTGCGCGATTTAGGCCGAGTTAAATACGATGTTATTGATGATGAAGAAACTATTGATGCTTTCTATAAGCTTGCAAGGCTTGAGGGAATTATCCCTGCTATCGAAAGCTCCCACGCGGTTGCTTTCGGTATGAAGCTTGCCAAAACAATGGACCACGGTTCAATTCTTATCAACCTTTCAGGCCGCGGCGATAAGGATATGGATTATGTTATTGAAAATTATGGAATAAGATAAGCAAAAAAGAAAACGACCGAGCGCTGCTCGGTCGTTTTTAGTTATAGGATTTTCAAAAGTTCTTCATCTGAAAGAGGACTTAAATATTTCGGAGGAATATCAAACATTGTTTTGCAGCCAGTTTCACCGTTTTGCTTCATTCTGAAAGCTGCCCTTGCCGCCGCAACAATTACGCTTGCAGTAAACTCGGGGTTGGAGTCAAGCTTAAGGCTATATTCTATGATATGATTATTTTCCTTTTCCCAACCCGTTTGGCCCGAGCGGATAACAAATCCGCCATGGGGAATACCGCTATGGTCACGTTTTAATTCCTCTAAAGAAATAAAATGAACTATTGTATCGTAATCAGCAAAATAGTTGGGCATGGTTTTAATTTCCTGCTCAATTTTTGCTTTATCGGCATCATCTGCTGCAACAACAAAGCATTCTCTTAAATGCTTTTCTCTGGTTGAGAAATCCTTGGTTTCGCCGCGACGAACCGATTCCAATGTTTTTTGGACAGGAATGGTATATTGCTTTGCATCAACAACGCCTTCGATTCTTCTTATGGCATCGGAATGGCCTTGGCTGACGCCCTTGCCCCAGAAGGTATAGTCCTTGCCATCGGGTAAGATTGCGCTCGCATAAAGGCGGTTTAAGGAGAACATACCGGGGTCCCAACCGCAAGAAATAACGGCGATGTTTTCGCCCTTTTTAGCTGCAGAGTCAACCGCTTTAAAATGCTCGGGAATTTTCGCATGGGTATCAAAACTGTCAACAACAGAAAAGTGCTCGGCAAACTGTGAGGTTTGCTTGGGCAAATCGGTTGCACTGCCGCCGCAAAGGATAAGAACATCTATTTTCCCTTTAAAGCTTAAAACCTCATCAATGTTGTAAATAGGGACATTGTTATTCAAAATTTTAACGGTTTTGGGGTCTCTGCGGGTAAAAACCGCAACAAGCTCCATATCGTTGTTTTGATTTATTGCGCATTCAATGCCGCGGCCTAAATTGCCGTAACCTAAAATTCCTATTCTTGTAGCCGTAAAAATCGTCTCCTTGGAATTTATTTTATTATGGGGTTATTATATCAAATCCAAAGTTATCGGTCAAGCCTTGAAATAGGCTTTTAAAGGTAATAGTTTGTTGACGAAAACCGGTTTTAAGGTTATAATGATTTTAGTTTTTAAAAAAGGGGCGAAAAATATGAAGCTTCTGATGCATACCTGCTGTGCGCCTTGCTCTGTAATGTGTATAGAAACCCTCAGAAAAGAGGGGTTGGAGCCGGTGCTTTATTTTTATAATCCCAACATTCATCCTTGCAAGGAATTCCGCTTAAGGAAGACTACGCTTATAGAATATGCGGCAAAAATAAGAGCCAAGCTTATAACCGACCACGAATATGGCTTAAGAAGGTTTATAGAAGCAGTTTTCCCCGATTTTGATAATCGATGCCAAAAATGCTATAAAATGCGTTTTGAAAAAACGGCGCAGTTTGCCAAGGAAAACGGCTATGATGCCTTTACTTCAACCCTTTTTATAAGCCCTTATCAGAATCACGAGCTGCTGATTTCTGAAGCCAAGGCGGCGGCAGAAAGGTTTGGAGTAGAGTTCTTATATCGCGATTTCAGGCCCTATTTCAATGAGGGGCAGGAAAAGGCCAGAGAAGAGGGTCTTTATATGCAAAAGCATTGCGGTTGTATTTTTAGCGAAGAGGATAAATACAAAAAGAAAAAATAGCTTGACGGGCTAAAAATAGCCCGTCAAAATTTTATATATTGCTTTGGGGACTAAATGAAAAGATATGCATTTACGTTTGCAGTAATGGCAATAACAGCCTGTGTGCTTTTATATATGTTCGGGTTAATTGCAGCTATAATTATTGCTGCGGTTTGCTGCTTACTGGCAATTTTGAGTGTGCTGCTTTTAAAGAACGAATATAAGAAACCGATATCTGTAATGCTGCTTGCGGTGGCAATATTTTGTCTTTATATTGCGGGGTTTCAGAGGCTCAAGATTGATAAAACTGAAAATCTCATTTATACCACTGCCGATATAAATTGTGTTGTGATTGAAAAGCCGTCTGATGTTGGGGATAAAACGGTTCTTCTTGTTAAAACAACAGATGAAAATAATGAGTTGCATAAGAATCTTAAGCTGGAGCTTTGGGTAAGCAATGAGCTTGAAGCCGCATCGGCAGTTTGCGGTGATATTTTAAATGCGAGGGTTGTTTTTAAAGAAATTGATGGAGCGTATAAAGCCTCGGACTTTGCTGAGGGTATTTATCTTTCCAACTATGTAGAAAATATTGAAATAGTAGGGCATAAGGATATTTTATACAAATATTTTGTCGATTTCAGGTTGAGCATAGAAAGATACATAACTAAGAATTTTAATCTTGAACACAGGTCGGTGCTTTCAGGTGTTCTGCTTGGCAACACCTCGCTTATGTCGGATAAAATATATAGCGATTTTAAAATATGCGGTGTTATTCATGTTACCGCCGTTTCGGGAATGCATATCAGTATTTTGTGCGGCGCATTTTTGGGCTTCTTCTCTCTTTTTATGAGAAAGAGAACAGCCTCGCTTATAACACTTATTCCGCTTTTTGCAGTTATTGCAACGGTAGGCTTTACACCCTCTGCAGTAAGAGCAGGTATTATGTGTAGTCTGGTGCTTTTGGGAAATGCGTTTTTAGAGAAAACAGATGGACTTAATTCTCTTGGCGTTTCAGTAACTTTAATGCTGCTTTTCAACCCTTATTATATCTGTAGCATTGGCTTTAACCTTTCCTGCCTTGCAACTGCAGGAGTTATAGTTTTCTCGCGCTACGCTAATGCCTTTATTGAAAAGCATATTCATATAAAAACAAGGCTTGTTGAGATAATTGTCTGCTCGGCAATTTTAGTATTTGTTCAGTCAATCGGCGCCGTTTTGTTCACTTTGCCGTTGCAAATTATATATTTCGGCTTTGTTTCCTTAATAGCGCCGATAGCCTCGGTGCTTATATGCGGCGCGATTTCGTATCTGTTAGTCGTTTCAGTATTCGCGTTGGTATTCTATTTTGTGGATATTTCATTTGTTATGCAGGTGTTTGTCCTTGTTTCAAAGTTACTTTGCGAATATGTTGTGAGAATGGTTGATATATTGGCAAGGATACCATTTTCTTATATCGCATTTAGTGATAGATATGTGCTGTTATGGGCGGCGCTTTCGCTCGCTCTTATCGGCCTTTGGATACTGCTTAACAACATCGGCGGAATAAGGGTTATTGCCTTAGGTGTTTCCGCGCTCTTTTTGGTTGCGGTATGGTCGCAAAATATTTTTGAACGCAACGCGTTTGAATTGACTATGCTGAATGCAGAAACGGGCTTTATGGCCGCTGTTGCTAATGATGAAACGGTTGTTATTATTGGTTGCGGAGATGATAATTCCGATTATAATTCTGTCAAGGCCTATATGAAGTTAAGCGGTAAAACCAAGGTTGATGCTTTAATCGTTCCGTCTTATAGTGATTATTGCTACGGCGGATATAAGGGCGTTGATAAGAATTTATCTCCCATAAAGGTTATTCTGCCTGACAATATAGCGGATAAGCAGGTGGTTTTCAATGAAAACGGAATTAAAATCACTGCTGTAAATGCTAAGCATGGTTTTGCGTTTGAAGTTAATATAAATGAAACAATAGCCCTTGTAAACTGTTGCGGCGAGCCGGAAGAAAAGGTAAAATATGATTATTTAATCGGCACTGCAGCGTCAATAGACGGCTTAAAGGCCAATGCGGCGGTTATAACAGGAAATTTAAGCGGGGATAATCGAGAAAAAATCAAAAGAATTGTGGACATTGAGGATAAATCTGTTACAATAAAGATAACAAATAAGAAAGGATATAAGATATATGCCGGTTAAAAAGAATTTTGAATATTCTTCGGAAAGTGACTTAAAAAATTTAATAAAGTCCGGTTTTTTAAAATGCGCAGTTATATTCGGCGATGAGCATTTTATGATAAAAAGGTTTATTTCTAATATCGTTTCTATGGTAGAAATATGCTCCGAATTTAACATTTCAAAATTTGAGGGCGAAGCCAAAATGCAAAGCGTTTATGATGCGGTTACCGCTTTCCCGATGATGAGTGATAAAAGAGTTGTTATATTAAGGGATTTTGCGGTTGATAAAGCGCCTCAGGCTGAAACTGAAAAGCTGATATCAGCAATAAATGATATGCCTGATACAACCGTTTTTGTCCTCTGGTTTGAAACGGTTGAGATAAGCGCTAAAAAGCCGTCGGATAAGGCCACTGCCTTATTCAATGCGGTGGCAAAGGCTAACGGAAATATTTTTAACATTTGCCGCAAAAGCAGCAGTGAAATCATAAAGCTTTTGCAAACGGGCGCCGCAAAGAGAAAATGCCGCCTTGATGCATCGGTTGCAAGATATATTATCGAAACCTGTTCCGATGATTTGGGAACTCTCGTAAACGAACTTGAAAAGCTTTGTTTTTATGTTGAAGAGGGCGGAGAAATAACCAATGCAACAGTTGATAAGGTTTGCTCGCGCTCAACCGAGGCTTCGGTTTATAATGTTTCAAAGGCACTGCTTTCAGGCAATCTAAAAGCCGCAAATAAGCTTATTGATGACTTATGCTTTATGAATGTTGATATAGCGCTTATTTTGAACATTCTCTCCTCAAGTTATATTGATATGGCAAGGGCTTTTGCTATTAAAAATCAAGGGCAGAGAATTGATGATTACGCCCGTCAGCTAGGATATTATAATAACGCTTTTCGTCTTACCGATGCCGAAAGAAACATAAGAAAGCTTGATGAAAACAAAATTTTAAAATCGCTTGAATGCCTGGCAGAATGCGATAAAAAGGTCAAATCATCGAGAGCAGATTCAAGAGCCTTGCTTGAAAAGACTATGGTTGAGCTTTATATGATAGCAAAGGGAAACTGATATGCTGCATATTGATAAAACGGTTATAGTTGAGGGAAAATACGATAAAATCAAGTTATCAAATATTCTTGATACTGAGATAATAACAACCGATGGGTTTGCGATTTTTAAGGATAAGCAAAAAACTGAACTTATCCGCCGCGCCGCAGAAAATAAAGGAATTATAATTATGACCGATTCGGATAGCGCAGGGTTTTTAATAAGAGGCCATTTAAAAAGCGTTATCCCAAATGACAAAATTATAAATGTTTATATACCTGAGATTTTAGGCAAGGAAAAGCGAAAGGCAGAAGCTTCTAAAGAGGGTTTACTCGGCGTTGAGGGCGTTTCCGAGCAGGTTATTTTAGATGCTCTGCTTCGTGCGGGGGTTAATGTTAACGGAGAAGAAGCCGCCCAAAGAGAAAAGATAACCAAAGCTGATTTTTATGATTTAGGGTTAATCGGCTTTGGCGGCAGCGAGCAGAAAAGAAACGAATTAAAGGCAAAATTACAGTTGCCAAAGCATCTTTCAACCAATGCTCTTTTAACGGCTGTAAATGCTTTGTATTCAAAAGAGGAATTTTTAGAAATTTTAAGAAAGGGAGAGCAAAAATGATTGACGCTTTATCGCATAGAGCAAGACTTTTGTTTATACTTAACTTTCTTGAAAAAAACACTGATGAGGAGCATCCTATCTCTTCGCCCGAACTTATAAAAATGCTTGAAAAAGAGAATATAAAGGTTGAGCGCAAGGCGATTTATAAGGATATCGAGGCGCTTAATGAAATGGGCTATGATATCGTAACCTCGTCGGGCAAAAACAGAGGATTTTTTATGGCGTCAAGGCGGTTTGAACTGCCCGAAGTAAGTCTTCTTATTGATGCCGTTCAGGCGGCAGGCTTTATTCCCCAGAAAAAGACCGAAAGTCTGGTAGGAAAACTGGAGGAACTCGCAAGTTGCCACGAAGCGAAAAAACTGGGTGGCAGAGTTTGCATTGAAAACCGAAGCAAGAGCAAAAACGAATCGGTTTATTATATTATTGAGGATTTAAACCGAGCTATAAATGAAAGCCGCGCAATAGAGGTTGTTTATAAGAAAAACGTTGTGGGCAGAAATGGGTTGGAGTTTAAAGAAAAAACTATGGTTATTAACCCTTATGCGTTGCTTTGGGATAACGACCACTATTATCTTATTGGCAACAATGCTAAGTATGATAATTTAACTCATCTGAGAATTGATAGGATAGGAAAGGTTAAAATTCTCGATGTTACAGCAAGGCATTTCAGCGAGGTTTCGGAGTATTCTCAGAGATTTGATACCGCCGATTATGCGAGAAAAACATTTAATATGTTCGGCGGCGAGCTTTGCAGAATTGATTTGGAATGCGATGAAGAACTGCTTGACCAGATGCTTGACCAGTTCGGAAATAATATCTTCATCAGAAAAACTGATGATGGAAAATTCCGTTTCTCTGCCGATGCTTTAATCAGCGAGGGACTGATTGGCTGGATAATGCAGTTCGGCGGCAACTTAAAGGTTATTTCGCCCGAAAGCCTTAAAAATGATGTTTCAATCAGGGCAGAGCGGTTGGCTGACGCATATAAAAATCAGTAGTTTTTAATGCAAAAAAGTTGAAAAAATATCTTGCATTCCAAAAAATTGTATGATATAATACATCAGCTTGGGGTATTGCCATACCCAAAGCTCAAAAATTCACACGTATCCGTGCTTGACGAAAC